>JANQXJ010000209.1 GCA_030729445.1 Limnohabitans sp.
TGTCGGCACCTTGGTGCAGCCCGCCGCCGACCTGCCGCTGGACGCGGCTTTGCGCCAAGTGCACAGCGCCGACTATCTGGACTTTTTGGCGCAGGCTTGGAGCGACTGGGTGGCGCTGGACCCGGCCAATGCGACGGTAGACGCCCTGCCCTCGGTCTGGCCGCTGGCTGCCCGGCACGGCTTTAGGACCGATATGCCGCCACTCAACTTTGCGGCGCGGCTGGGGCAGTACGCGTTTGACTCGGGCACGCCCTTGACGGCGGGCAGCTGGGCAGCCGCCCTTGAGGGCGCGGCCTGTGCGCTGGCCGCCGCGCAAGCGGTGCTGGGTGGCGATCGTTTTGCTATGGCGCTGACCCGACCACCGGGCCACCATGCAGGCCCCAACTACATGGGCGGTTATTGCTTCATCAACAACGCCGCCGTGGCCGCGCAAGCCCTGCGCGACAGCGGGCTGCAGCGCGTAGCCGTGCTCGATGTGGACTACCACCACGGCAACGGCACACAAACCATCTTTTACGAGCGCAGCGATGTGTTCACCGCGTCCATCCACGGCGATCCACGCACCGAGTACCCCTTCTTTTTGGGCCATGCCGACGAACGTGGCTATGGGGCTGGCGAGGGCTTCAACCTGAACCTGCCGCTGCCACGCGGCACCGGGTTTGAAGTCTGGTGGGCCGCGCTGCAAACCGCCATGCAAGCCGTAAGCGACTTTGCACCGCAAGCGCTGGTGGTGCCGCTGGGCCTAGACACGTTTGAGGGCGACCCGATCTCGGGCTTCAAGTTGCGCAGCGCAGATTACCTGCAGGTCGGCCGAGCGATTTCGCAGCTGGGCTTACCGACGGTGCTCACGCTCGAAGGTGGTTACGCTGCGGCAGATTTGGGCGTGAACACGGTGAATGTGCTCGAAGGGCTGCGCGGCTGATCAGCCCTGAATGCTGCGCCAGCGCTCCAGCTCTGCGGGGCGCAAACCATAGCGGGCCAACACGCCTTCGTGCAAACGGCGCAGCTCTTGCATGACCAAGGCCCGAACGTTTTCTCGATCTGGCCCGGGCGCGGCCAGCACCACTTGATCGGCCACCAGCGCCAGCGGGTCTTGCTCGGGGTTTTGCACCACGGCCTTGACGATCTGGCGAATGGCATCGCGGTAAGTCAGGCGCAGCACATCGGGCTCCACCACGCTGGACTTGGCCGTCAGGTATTCCTTGGTCGAGCGCTCATAGGCCCACATGAACAGGTCGCGCAGCAACTCCACGCGCCTCATCTCGTACACACCCAGCACCGAGGCGGTGTACCAGTCCTGCGACACACCCAAAAACGTGAGCGGGCACAGGTTGGCCCGCAGCAGCGGCCAGTTGGCCAGCAGGCGCGACGTGCGCTTGTTGCAGTCGGCAAAGGGCTGCAAATACGGCAGGTGCACCATGGCAAAAAACGACTGCTCGAATGGGTCTTCGATGGCGTTGAACTTGGCCAAGGCTTCATCGAGCAAGCTGCCAATGAGCGACTGGCCCGATGGCGGCTGGTAATTGCTTTGCCCAATCTGCACCGGATGCAGCCGCAAACGGCCTTCGTCCTCGGGGCTTTCGAGCAGGTTTTCTGACAAAGCGCTGTGCAGGTTCATCAACAAATAGCGACTGAACTGCGGCGCGGCCACGTTGTCCATGAGCAGCTCGATGGCGGCCTTGTGGTTCAGGATCATCTGCGTCTCGGTCACGCCATGGCCTTGCGCCTGCTGGCCGTGGGCGATCAGGGCGCGGGTGTCCAGGCGCGAATAGGTGTTTCCCTCCAGGTGGCTGGACGCCCAAGACAGATCGATCAACAAACGGTCAAGCACGGCGCGGCCATGGGTGCCCGCCGGTTGCGGCCCAGGCCCGGTGCGGCCCATGCGGTGCAACTGCGCCCGCACAGGCTGGGGCAGATAAAACGTGACGTTGGGCTGGTAGGCCTGCAAAAACTCAGACTGGTAACCCACGGCTTGGCGCGTGCTCCAAGGCTGGGCCAGATAGGCGCGGATGTCTTTGCTGTCGGGCGAGAGCGGCCACTGGCCCGTGGAGAGTTCTTCTTCGGCCCGCCAAGTGGATGACTCTGACAACCCGTCTTGAGTGGGCAAAGCGTAAGCCAACACTTTTGGCGCGATATTCACATACCGCGTAGCGCGAGCCTTGCCAACTGGCGCGATTTCGCCTTCCGCCACCCACTTTGCCAAAGCTCTTTGCAAGCTTCGGCGAGGTACATCGGGCCATTTATCGGAAGCTTCCGCAAGCGATAAGCCTTCTGGCTGAGCCTGAATTGCGCTCAAGAGTTGGATATTGAAGTCTGACATGATTGGCGCGATTATAAACAATCGCGCCATTTTTGAAAATATGACATGGGTTGATTGATCCGACCTGTTGTAGTCATCCCGGGCAAAGACCCGGAATCCTAAATAACCGTCATCCCGGGCGAAGACCCGGGATCCAGTGTGATCCGCTGCCCTTTGCGAAAACCTACTTTGCGCTCTGGATCCCGGCTCAAGGCCGGGATGACAAAAATCCCCGTCATCCCTAACGAAGACACAGGCCGCAGTTGACCGTCATCCCGAGCGCGGATCCGGGATGACTGCAAACCTCACCGGGTGAAACCAATAAATACATCCACAGGGTTACCCCAGCCAAAAAACCGAGAACTTTCCATTAACATCCAAGCTCACTTTATGAGCACCAAATGGGTCTTAATTGGAACGAAATCAAATCCAGGGCATTGCTTTTCAGCAAAACCTGGGCCGACGCCTGCAACGAGGACAGCCAGGCCAAGCCCTTTTGGATCGATTTCTTTGAAATCTTTGGCATCACCAACAAACGCGTCGCCACCTTTGAGCTGAACG
>JANQXJ010000210.1 GCA_030729445.1 Limnohabitans sp.
ACAAGGACAAAACGGGCCGAAGCCCGTTTTGTCCGTTCGTCGCACTCAGGCGAGTTTGCCGTGGCATTGCTTGAACTTCTTGCCACTGCCGCAGGGGCAAGGCTCATTGCGTCCCACTGGACCAAAAGCTTGCTGCAAGCCCGCCAAATCGGCTGCCACGGTCTGAGGCTGTCCGGTTTCGTCAGGCGCACTGTAAGTGACATTGCTGATCTGTTCAGCCCGCTCTTCAATGGCTTGCGCGGCTTCCTGCATTTGATCGCCCGAGTCGATGCGCACCACCATCAAGGTCTTGGTGACTTCATTTTTGACGGCGTCCAGCAACTGACCAAACAACTCAAAGGCTTCGCGCTTGTACTCTTGCTTGGGTTGCTTTTGTGCATAGCCCCGCAGGTGAATGCCCTGGCGCAAATAATCCAATGCACTGAGGTGTTCGCGCCAGTGGGTGTCGATGCTTTGCAACAAGATCATGCGCTCAAAGGACACAAAATTCTCGGCGCCCACCTGGTCGAGCTTGGACTGGAATTGGGCATGGGCCGCTGCGACCACCATCTCCAGCAGGTCTTCATCCGAAATGGCACTCGAGGCCTGCACCTTGCCTTGCAAGTCCAGGCCCATGCCCCACTCTTCGGACAACACTTTTTCCAGACCTGGCAAGTCCCACTGCTCTTCCACCGATTCGACCGGTACGAACTGGCGCACCAGATCGGTGAAGCAGCCTTCGCGCAGCGCCGTGATCTGGGCGTGCATGTCCTGAGCGTCCAGAATGTCGTTGCGTTGCTGATAAATCACCTTGCGCTGGTCATTGGACACATCGTCGTATTCGAGCAGCTGCTTGCGGATATCGAAGTTGCGGGCTTCAACCTTGCGCTGAGCGCTTTCGATGCTGCGCGTGACAATACCTGCTTCGATGGCCTCACCCTCGGGCATCTTCAAACGGTCCATGATCGAGCGCACGCGGTCACCCGCAAAAATGCGCATCAAGGGATCGTCCAGGCTCAGATAAAAGCGTGAAGAACCGGGGTCACCCTGGCGGCCCGAACGGCCGCGCAGCTGGTTGTCGATGCGGCGCGACTCGTGGCGCTCGGTGGCGATGATGCGCAAACCACCCAAGGCCTTCACCTGCTCGTGCACCACTTTCCATTGCTCGCGCAACTGGGCCACTTTGTCATGGCGGGCCGCTTCGCTCAGACTTTCATCGGCCTCGATGGCTTGCACGTCTTTTTCGATGTTGCCGCCCAGCACGATGTCGGTACCACGACCGGCCATGTTGGTGGCAATGGTGATCATGCCAGGGCGACCAGCTTGGGCCACGATGTCCGCCTCGCGGGCATGCTGCTTGGCGTTGAGCACTTGGTGCGGCAACTTTTGTTGGGTCAGCAACTGAGCGATCAGCTCTGAGTTTTCAATCGAGGTGGTGCCCACCAACACCGGCTGGCCACGCTCATGGCACTCGCGGATGTCGGCGATCGCCGCGTTGTAGCGCTCTTGCGATGTTTTGTAGACACGGTCCAACTGGTCGTCGCGTTGGCTCTTGCGGTGCGGAGGAATGACCACCGTCTCCAGGCCGTAGATTTCCTGGAACTCATACGCCTCGGTGTCGGCCGTGCCCGTCATGCCACCGATCTTGTTGTACAAGCGGAAATAATTCTGGAAGGTGATGGAGGCCAGCGTCTGGTTTTCGGCCTGGATCTGCACGCCTTCTTTGGCTTCCACAGCTTGGTGCAAACCATCGCTCCAGCGGCGGCCAGTCATCAGGCGCCCTGTGAATTCGTCCACGATGACAATCTCGCCGTCTTGAACCACATAGTGCTGGTCTCGGTGGTACAGGTGCCGCGCACGCAAAGCGGCATTCAGGTGGTGCATCAGCGTGATGTTGGCCGGGTCGTACAGGCTCGCGCCCTCCGGGATCAAACCCATTTGCGAGAGCACTGCTTCGGCCTTTTCATGGCCGTCTTCGGTCAAGAAGACCTGGTGTGATTTTTCATCCACCGTGAAATCACCCGGGGTGATGATGCCCTCACCGGTGCGTGGATCGGCCTCGCCTTCTTGGCGGGTCAGCAACGGCACCACCTGGTTCATGGCCAAATAGGTGGCGGTATGGTCTTCGGCTTGACCACTGATGATCAGCGGTGTGCGGGCCTCGTCGATCAGGATCGAGTCCACCTCGTCGATGATGGCGTAGTTGAGGGGGCGTTGCACACGGTCATGGGCTTCATAGACCATGTTGTCGCGCAGGTAGTCAAAACCATATTCGTTGTTGGTGCCGTAGGTGATGTCGGCGTTGTAAGCCGCTTGCTTTTCTTCGCGTGGCAACTGAGGCAAGTTGATGCCCACCGTTAGCCCCAGGAAGTTGTAGAGCCTGCCCATCCATGTGGCATCGCGGCTGGCCAGGTAGTCGTTTACGGTCACCACATGCACGCCTTTGCCCGCAATGGCGTTCAGGTAGGCGGGCAGCGTGGACGTCAGGGTTTTGCCCTCGCCCGTGCGCATCTCGGCGATCTTGCCATTGTGCAAAGCAATGCCACCGGCAAGCTGGACATCAAAGTGGCGCATCTTCATGACCCGCTTGGAGCCCTCGCGCACCACGGCAAAAGCCTCGGGCAGCAACGCATCCAGACTCTCACCTGCGGCGGCGCGGTCGCGGAAGTTTTGTGTTTTGGCCTTCAGCTCATCGTCGCTGAGGCTTTCGAGCCCAGCCTCCAGGGCATTGATGCGCTCGACGGTTTTTCGGTAAGTTTTGAGCAGGCGGTCATTGCGACTGCCGAAAATCTTGGTGAGGAATGGGATGGCCATGTCTGTTAGATCCACCTTCAGCATCGGGGCTGAAAAAGAGACCGTCTATCCTGTCTGGTTAAA
>JANQXJ010000211.1 GCA_030729445.1 Limnohabitans sp.
GACCACGGCCATCGGGTTCCATGTTGACCAGCTCGCCCTTGCGCTCACCCAAAGCTTGCATCACGCCGCCTTGGTGGTTTTCTTCGATGTCGGCCGTCACCAACTCGATGGGCTCATGGCGCTCACCATTGATGTCGCGGAACAGCACGCGGGGCTTGGACACAGCCAATTCATAACCTTCACGGCGCATGTTTTCCAGCAAGATGGTCAGGTGCAATTCACCACGACCAGCGACTTCAAAGATACCGTCTTCATCGGTTTCTTTCACGCGCAAAGCCACGTTGTGTTGCAGTTCCTTTTGCAGACGGTCCCAGATTTGGCGGCTGGTGACGTACTTACCTTCACGACCGGCCAAAGGCGAGGTGTTCACGCAGAAGTTCATGGTCAGCGTGGGCTCGTCCACCTTGAGCATGGGCAGCGGTGTGGGGGTGGTTGGGTCGGTCACCGTCACGCCAATGTTCAGGTCGGCAATGCCGTTGATCAGGACGATGTCACCAGGACCGGCTTCGGTCACTTGCACGCGGTCCAGACCCTGGAAGGTCAAAACTTGGTTGACGCGGCCTTTGATGGTCGAGCCCTCTGGGCCTTCCATGACCACCACGTCCATGTTGGGCTTGACGGTACCTTGGCTGATGCGGCCCACGCCGATGCGGCCCACAAAAGTCGAGAAGTCGAGGGCCGAAATTTGCAATTGCAGCGGCGCTGCGGGGTCGCCAGCGTTGGGTTTGACGTGTTTGAGCACGGTGTTGAACAGGGCCGACATGTCGGGGCCCCACTGCTCACCAGGTGCGCCCTCTTCCAAAGATGTCCAACCGTTGATGCCGGAGGCGTACACCACAGGGAAGTCCAGCTGCTCGTCGTTCGCGCCGAGTTTGTCAAACAGGTCAAAAGCAGCGTTCACCACTTTGTCCGGGTTCGCACCGGGCTTGTCGACTTTGTTCACCACCACGATGGGCTTGAGGCCCAAGGCCAAAGCTTTCTTGGTCACAAAACGGGTCTGAGGCATAGGGCCTTCTTGCGCGTCGATCAACAACACCACGCCGTCAACCATGGACAAAGCGCGTTCGACTTCACCGCCGAAGTCCGCGTGACCGGGGGTGTCCACGATGTTGATGTGGGTGCCTTCCCAGCTCACGGCGCAGTTTTTGGCCAAGATGGTGATGCCACGCTCACGTTCGATGGCATTGTTGTCCATCACGGTGTCGACCACTTTTTCGTGGTCAGCGAAGGTTCCAGATTGACGCAGCAGTTGATCGACCATGGTGGTTTTACCGTGGTCAACGTGCGCGATGATGGCGATGTTGCGAATTTGCTTGCTCATGCTTTCTCTTCCTTTAAACCTGCTCGGCCAGCAATGGCGCGTTGACAGGTGATTTTTCCAAAATCTGTTGAATTTCGATCGGGCTCAACAATCGACCCGGAATCAATTCGCCGCCATGCACCTGCGCTGTTCCCAGCAAGGCACGAGGATGTTCTCCATACACCACGACTTGATCACAATCATTCCAAGGGCCGCGACGGCGCACCCCACTCAAAAATTTCCCTGCGTTCTCGCTGTCCAGACACACCTCGGTGTAGCCCGGCAGCAGCACATTGACCGGCTGCAGAGCCGCCAGGCGCTGGCTTTCATCCATGCTCTCAAGCGCGGACAGCGTCACACACTGGGCTTCTTCAAAGGGCCCTGTGACCACTCGGCGCAAAGCGCTCAAATGGCCGCCACAACCCAAAGCCTCGGCGATGTCCTCGCCCAAGGTTCGGATGTAAGTGCCTTTGCTGCACCGAACACGCAAACGCAAAAAAGGCGCATCGCCTTGCAGCTGCATGTCCAGCAAGTCCAGATCATGGATCACCACGTTTCGCGCTTCGCGCTCCACGGTTTCACCCTCACGGGCATATTCGTACAAGGCCTTGCCGTCCTTTTTCAAGGCGCTGTGCATCGGAGGCACTTGGCTGATGGGCCCCATGAACCGGTCCAGAACTTCCACCACCATACCTGCAGAACATGACACTTCTCGGACAGCGATCACCTCGCCTTCGGCGTCAGCCGTGCTGGTTTTGATGCCGAGCCGAACCGTCGTCTCATAAGTCTTGTCGGCATCCAGATGCTGCTGGCTGAACTTGGTGGCCGCGCCAAAACACAAAGGCAAGACACCAGTGGCCAAAGGGTCGAGCGTGCCGGTATGCCCGGCCTTTTCGCCCCGCAACAACCACTTGGCTTTTTGCAAAGCCTGGTTGCTGGAAAGACCCAGCGGTTTGTCGAGCAGCAGCACCCCGTGCACAGGGCGCCGCTGCACCCGTGTGCGTGGCGCGTTCATGCTCAGTCCTCCTGAGCGCGAGACGACACGGCCTTGGCAATCAATGCATTCATGTCCGATGCACGCTCGGTGGTGCGGTCAAACAAGAAATGCAATGTCGGCACGGTGTGGATGTGCAAACGTTTGAACAAACCGTTGCGCAAAAAACCCGCAGCAGCATTCAATCCTTCGGTGGCTTCTTCGGGATTTCCCGTTAAAACACTGAAGAAAACCTTGGCATGGGCGTAGTCGGGCGTGACTTCGATCGCATTGATCGTGACCATGCCCACACGTGGATCTTTCAACTCGCGCGCAATCAACTCGGCCAGATCGCGCTGGATCTGGTCGGCCACGCGGAAACCGCGGTTGGGCACAGAGGACTGCTTTCGACGCACCATTTACAGCGTTCTCGCAATTTCCTTGACGTCGAAGAATTCGAGGTAATCGCCTTCTTTGATGTCGTTGTAGTTCTTGAGTTTGATACCGCACTCGAAGCCTTCTTTGACTTCGCGCACGTCGTCCTTGAGGCGCTTGAGCGAGTCGAGTTCGCCGGTGTAAATGACCACGTTGTCACGCAGCAAACGGAACTTGGCATTGCGGGTGACTTGACCCGAGGTAACCATACAACCGGCCACCGTACCAATCTTGGAGGCCACAAACACGGTCCGAATTTCGGCCATACCCATGATTTCTTCGCGCTGCTCGGGTGCCAACATGCCCGACATGGCGGCCTTGAGCTCATCCACAGCGTCATAAATGATGTTGTAGTAGTGCAGGTCAACGCCATTGCCTTCGGCCAATTTGCGAGCACCGGCATCGGCACGCACGTTGAAGCCGATCACGATGGCCTTGGAGGCAATCGCCAAGTTGATGTCCGACTCACTGATGCCACCCACGCCGGAGTAAACCAGCTGGACTTTGACTTCTTCGTTGGACAGCTTGAGCAAGGATGCGCCCAAGGCTTCTTGCGAACCTTGCACGTCGGCCTTGATGATGATGGGCAGCATCTTGACTTCGCCCGCCGACATGTCGGTGAACATGTTCTCGAGCTTGGCCGCTTGTTGCTTGGCCAGTTTGGTGTTGCGGAACTTGCCTGCACGGTAGGTGGCAATCTCGCGGGCACGGCGCTCATCGCCCATGACCATGAACTCGTCACCGGCTTGTGGCACTTCGGTCAGACCTTGGATCTCTACAGGAATCGAAGGACCCGCCGACTTGATGGTGGCACCGTTTTCGTCCAGCATGGCACGCACGCGGCCAAAGGTCTGGCCTGCCAGCACCACGTCGCCGGTGTTCAAAGTACCGGACTGCACCAGGATGGTGGCCACAGGACCACGGCCCTTGTCCAGACGTGCTTCGATCACAAGACCCTTGGCAGCGGCTTGCACCGGCGCTTTGAGTTCCAGCACTTCGGCTTGCAAGAGCACTTGTTCAAGTAAGTCATCAATGCCCATGCCGGTTTTGGCCGACACGGAGACGAATGGCGAATCACCACCAAACTCTTCAGGCACCACTTCTTCCGAAATCAGCTCGGCACGCACGCGCTCGATGTTTGAATCGGGCTTGTCCATCTTGTTGATGGCGACCACGATGGGAACTCCGGCAGCTTTGGCATGTTTGATGGCTTCCTTGGTCTGAGGCATCACGCCGTCGTCACCAGCCACCACAAGGATGACGATGTCGGTGGCTTGTGCACCACGGGCACGCATGGCCGTGAAGGCCTCGTGACCGGGGGTGTCCAGGAAAGAGATCATGCCGCGCGGTGTTTCAACGTGGTAAGCGCCGATGTGCTGCGTGATGCCGCCGGCTTCACCCGAGGCCACTTTGGCGCGGCGGATGTAGTCCAGCAGAGAGGTTTTACCGTGGTCAACGTGGCCCATGACGGTCACCACAGGTGCACGAGACAACAACTCGGCATGTTGATCCGACACCTCATCGTCAGTAAAGGCTTCTGGGTCGTCCAGCGCTGCCACCACAGCTTTGTGACCCATTTCTTCCACCACGATCATGGCGGTATCTTGGTCAAGCGGCTGGTTCATGGTGGCCATCTGACCCAGCTTCATCAGATGTTTGATGACCTCAGAGGCCTTGATGGCCATCTTGTGGGCCAATTCGGCCACGGTGATGGTTTCGGGGACGTGCACTTCGAGCACACGCACTTCGGTCGTGGCCTGGTGATTTTGTCCATCATCACGGTCACGCTCATTGCCACGACGGCCGCGAGGACCGGTGCGCCAATTGTTGCGCCCCACACCACCGCTGGTGTCACCACGGGTGGGGATCGCCTTCTTCTTGGCCGGATCACCCGCCCAACTGGAAGACAACTTAGCGGACTTGACTTCTTTGTTGGCACCTGGGGAAGCAGGGGCTGCGGCTTGCGCAGCAGCTGCACGAGCACCCGGTGCAGGTGTTCCTGCTGGTTTGTGCAAAGTACCTTTGACCGGCGCTTTAGGTTCTGCCTTGGCTTCTTCCTTTTTGGCGATCAGCACCTTTTTGGGAGCACTCATCATGGCGCGGATGGCTTCGGCTTCGGCCAGAGCCTTGCGTCGGCGTGCGTCCAGGTCCTGCGCACGCGCAGTGTCTTCGTCGGCCTTGGCTTTGGATTCTGCGGCCGCCTTTTGCGCCGTGGCTTCACGGGCCGCCTTGTCGGCTTCAACTTTGGCGCTCGCCGCTTGTGCGGCTGTCAGTGCCTTGGCATCGGCTGCTGATTGGGCCGATTCTGCGGCAGCAGGTGCTGCAGGCTTGGTCTGAGACGCCGCATTGATGCTGGCGGCTTCCGCCCGCGCCAATTGCTCACGCTCTTCACGGCTGAGCTGAGGTTTGGCCGCCGATGAGGGCTCCTCGGCTTGAGCTTGTTCAGCTGCAAGGGCTTGGGCTTGGGCCACGGCTTGGGCTTCTTGGGCCGCCAACTCGGCGCGTTGCGCAGCTTCTTGGGCTTCACGCTGTCGGCGCTTTTCAGCCAAATCCTCTTCTTGACGACGGATCAACTCAGCTTGACGACGTGCTTCTTCTTCACGTTTCGCCAACTCGGCATGGTCAAACTGAGGATCAACCGACTCTTCAGCAGCAGCCACAGGTTCATCATCGCGCTTGATGAGTGTTCTTTTCTTGCGAACTTCCACCTGGATGGTGCGGGCTTTGCCCGAAGCGTCGGCTTGCTTGATCTCACTGGTCGACTTTTTGACCAGCGTGATTTTTTTGCGATCAGCGGACACGGTGCCGTGGCTCGCTTGCAAATAGCTCAGCAGTTTTTGCTTGTCGGCATCGGTCAATACATCGCCCTCAGTGGCTTTGCTCACCCCGGCAGAGCGCAATTGATCCAACAGGACATCGGCAGATTTTTTGAGTTCATTGGCGAACTCGGCAACAGTGGTACTGGACATAATTTTGTTCAAGCCTCCATCAGACTTCAGGCCTGGCCAGCGAACCAATGTTCGCGGGCTTTCATGATCAGGGCGGTCGCCTCTTCAGCTGTCTGAGCAGTGATGTCAGTCAGTTCGTCGGTGGCCAAGTCAGCCAGGTCGTCACGGGTATGAATGCCCGCTTCCACCAGCTTAGAAATCAGCTCAGGCGTCAAGCCTGGCAGGTCGCGCAGGTCCTGAGACACGTCTTCGACGCTCTCTTCACGCGCAATTTCAAGGGTCAACAAAGCGTCTTTGGCGCGAGAGCGCAACTCGTTGATGGTGTCTTCATCGAAGCTTTCAATCTCCAGCATTTCTTGGATCGGCACATAAGCCACTTCTTCGAGGCTGGTGAAGCCTTCACCGATCAGGATATCTGCGATCTCTTGGTCCACATCGAGCTTTTCCATGAACAGCTGACGGATGCCGGTGGTTTCTTCGGCCTGCTTTTGGGCGGATTCGGCCGCATCCATGATGTTGATTTTCCAGCCCGTCAGGTCTGACGCCAAACGCACGTTTTGACCACCGCGGCCAATGGCGATCGCCAGGTTTTCTTCGTCGACCACCACGTCCATGGCGTGTTTTTCTTCGTCCACCACGATGGACTGCACATTGGCCGGGGCCAAAGCGCCGATCACGAACTGAGCCGGGTCTTCGCTCCACAACACGATGTCGACACGCTCACCCGCCAATTCGTTGGTCACCGCATTGACACGGGTGCCACGCACACCGACACAGGTGCCAATCGGGTCCACACGCTTGTCGTGCGACAAAACGGCAATCTTGGCGCGGGAGCCGGGGTCACGGGCGCAGGTCTTGATTTCCAGCAAGCCTTGCTCGATTTCAGGCACTTCCTGGCGGAACAGCTCAATCATGAACTCAGGGGCCGAGCGGGACAACAAAATCGGGGCGCCACGCAGTGTCAGGTCCACTTCCATGATCATGGCACGCACACGGTCGCCGCTGCGCAGGTTTTCTTTGGGGATCATCTCGCTGCGCTTCAAGCGGCCTTCGATGCGTCCAGACTCGCAAATGATGTCACCCTTGTCCATGCGCTTGACGGTGCCCACAAAGATCTTTTCGCCACGCGACATGAAGTCATTGAGCAGCATCTCGCGCTCGGCATCGCGAATTTTTTGCAAAATGACCTGTTTGGCCGCCATGGCACCAATGCGGCCGATCGGCACGGACTCGATGGCTTCTTCGATGTATTCATCGACTTCAATGTCAGGGATTTGTTCTTTGGCTTCGAACAAGAGTATTTCTTGCTCGGGCAATTGCAGTCCGGCTTCATCGGGTACCACGTGCCAGCGGCGGAAGCTCTCGTAATTGCCGTTGTCGCGGTCCACCGCCACGCGGATGTCCACTTCGCCCTGGTACAACTTCTTGGTGGCTTGCGCCAAAGCGGCTTCGACAGCACCAAACACCACGTCGCGCTCAACGTTTTTTTCACGTGAGATGGCTTCGACCAACATCAACATTTCGCGATTCATGACTTGACTCTCCTGTTCCACCGGGCTGCTCAATGTGGCCCGAAAGTTTGCTCAAAAATGGGGGTTGCCGTCAGGCTTCCTGCTTGGGCTTGCGCCCTTTGAAATCCACAACAGGTGCGAGTCGCGCATCGCGCAACTCGTCCAACGTGAAACCCAGCGCATGCAAAGGCGCGGGAATCCGCTTTTTACTGATCTTTTGTCCGGGCTTCACGGCAGGTGCATCGCTCCAGACGATTTGCCAGCCATGGCCAGCGGCGTCACGCTCGAGCGTGCCGCGGAATTTTTTGCGGGTCGGGTTGACCATACCCGCTGCGCTTTCGCCCATGGGAGCCTTGAGTGTGATGTCGATCAGCTCGCCTGAAAAACGCTCGAAATCTTGCTCGTTGCGCAGAGGTCGGTCGATCCCGGGGGAGGACACCTCCAGCCGGTTGTAGGTCACGCCATCGACTTCGAGGGCGAACTGCAGTTGCCGATTGACCTTTTCGCAATCTTCTACGTTGATGAACAGCTCAGAGCCTGGCTGCCAAGGCCAGTCGATGGTGATGCGCAACAAACCGCCCGCTGTGCGGTCAATCTCAACCAGGTCATAGCCCAGGCCGGTTACGGTTTCTTGAACAATTTGCTGCAATGCCACAGAGCTTCGGAATGTCAACGTTAAAAAAGAAACAACCAAAAAAAACGGGCGGTGAAAACCCGCCCGTTTGGTCGTGAAGCCGGTATTCTATCCGAAAAACCGCTCTAAGTGTGTGATTTTCAAGGAAATTAAAGCATCCTGGGCAGGCTAGCAGATCAGTTGATCTCGGGGAATGCTTGTACCAAGCTGCGGGTGTAGGGGTGTTGTGGATCTCCGAGAACCTGCTCAGCCAAACCTTGCTCCAGCACCTGCCCTGACTTGAGAACCACCACCTGATGGGCCATCGCCCGCAGCACATCCACATCGTGGGTAATTAACAAGTACGCGATGCCACGTTTTTTTTGTAAATTCATAAGCAATTCAAGAATTTGCTTTTGCACCGTCACATCGAGCGCACTGGTGGGCTCGTCCAGCACCAAGACCGCAGGCTCAACCACCAAGGCTCGCGCCAAGGCGATGCGCTGGCGCTGCCCACCCGAAAAGGTGTGTGGATAGCGGTTGAGAACATCACTGAACCCCTCCCCCACCAAGCCAACTTCGGCCAAAGTCGCACGTACACGTGCCTCTGTTTCATCTGGCGTCCAGTGTGGATGGTGCAAACGCAGGCCTTCAGAGACGATTTCACCCACCGTCATGCGCGGCGACAAACTGCCATAGGGATCCTGAAAGACCACCTGTACCTGCCTGCGCAGGGCCTTGTCTCGCGCAGGGCTGCCTTGCCAGGTTTGACCGTCAAACGACAATTCACCCTCAAAAGGAATCAAGCCCAACACGGCCTGCGCCAGACTGGACTTGCCAGAGCCCGATTCGCCCATGACACCCAGGGTGCTGCCGGGCAACAGCGAAAAATCCGCCCCGTGCAAGGCCATGAAATGGTGTTTTTGAAACCAGGCTTTGAATCCGGGGACCGACTTCGGATAGCGCACCTGCAGCTGGCGTGCTTGCAAGACGGGTGAGGTCTCCAAGGGGGGCATGTCCACCAAACCTGCACGGCTGGGGCGGCTGGAGAGCAATCTTTGTGTGTAAGGATGCTGGGGACGCTCAAAGACCGCTTGCAAGGCCCCTTGCTCCACCAGATGGCCTTTTTCCATCACCGCCACCTGATGAGCGAAGTGGCGCACCAAAGCCAGATCGTGGGTGATGAGCAGCACGGCCATGCCCGTTTTTTGCTGCAAATCGGCCAGCAGGTGCAGCATCTGCAGCCGCAAACTCGCATCCAACGCGGTGGTGGGTTCGTCGGCTAAAAGCAGCTTGGGCTCGGAGGCCAAGGCCATGGCCACCATGGCGCGTTGGCGTTGGCCGCCCGACAACTGGTGCGGATACGCCCCAAAACGGCGCTCCGGGTCGTCGATGCCTGTTTCAGACAACAAGTGCACCGCCCGAACATCGGCATCGCGCCGGGGCAAGAGCTTTTTGAGTTGCAGCACTTCCGAAATTTGCTGGCCCACCGTCATCAAAGGGTTGAGCGCCGTCATCGGTTCCTGAAAAATCATGGCAATCTCGTCGCCACGGATGCGTTGCATTTCAGCAGGCGATTGCTGCAGCAAGTCTTGACCTTGCCAAAGCACCTGGCCCGACAGCTCAGCAGACTCGAGCAAACGCAGAACCGACAGCGCGGTGACCGATTTGCCCGATCCAGACTCGCCCACCAGAGCCACCCGCTCACCGGGCTGGATGCTCAGGTTCACGCCATGCACCACTGCCTGCCCGCCAAAGGCGATGCGCAGATCTTTCAGTTCCAGCAAAGCTTGCGGCGTGCTCATGCGTCCACCTTTCGTGGGTCGAGCGCGTCGCGCAAAGCGTCGCCCATGAAGGTCAAGAGCAGCAAGGTCACCACCAACACCACAAAAGTGGACATCGATATCCACCAAGCATCGATGTTGTTTTTGCCTTGGGCCAGCAACTCACCCAAAGAGGGCGTGCCCGGCGGCACGCCCAGACCCAAGAAGTCCAGCGAGGTCAGGGCCAAAATGGCGCCGCTCATGCGAAACGGCAAGAAGGTCACCACCGGCGTCATGCTGTTGGGCAGCACATGCCGCCACATGATCTGCCAATGGCCCAAGCCCAAAGCCCGCGCGGATTTGACGTAATCGAGCTGGCGGTTGCGCAAAAACTCGGCCCGCACGTAGTCGGACAAACCCATCCAGCCAAACAGGCCCAGCAGCAAGAGCAGCAATCCCACACTGGGCTCGAACACGGCCGAGAAGATGATCAGCAAATACAGCTCAGGCATGGCGCTCCAGACTTCGATGAAGCGCTGAAACACCAGGTCAGTCTTGCCCACAAAAAAGCCCTGCACTGCGCCGGTCAACACGCCCAAAAACACCCCAAACAAAGTCAGGGCCAGAGCAAAGAGCACCGATACCCTGAAACCATAGATCAAACGGGCCAACACATCGCGACCGCGGTCATCTGTCCCCAGCCAGTTGTGAGAGGTGGGTGGTGCTGGGTTAGGCAGCGGTGCAAAATAGTCCAGCGTACTGTGGTGGTAAGGGTTGAGGGCTTGCAACGCCCAGTTGTCTCCCGTGTGGAGTTGCTGCTGGATAAAAGGGTCCAAGTAATCGGCGGGCGTGTCGAAATCACCCCCAAACACCTTTTCAGGCAAGGTCTGCACCACTGGGAAATACCATTGCCCCTCAAAACGCACCACCAAGGGTTTGTCGTTGGACAAGAACTCGGCCCCCAAGCTCAGGATGAAGAGGGTCACAAAAATGACCAGGCTGCCAAAGCCCAAGCGGTTGCGCCGGAAACGCTGCCAGGCCCGGGCCGAGGGCGACAACTGCTGGGGGAATGCGGTGGAGCTGGCTGCGGTCATTTGTCAAACTTCACACGGGGATCCACCCACAGGTAGCACAGGTCACTGATCAGCTTGGTGACCAGACCGATCAGGGTGAACAAATACAAGGTGCCCAACACCACCGGGTAGTCGCGCCGGATCACGGCTTCATAACTGAGCAAACCCAGGCCGTCGAGCGAAAACAGGGTTTCGATCAGCAAGGAGCCCGTGAAAAACGCGCCGATGAAGGCCGCAGGAAAACCCGTGACCAGCGGAATCAAGGCGTTGCGCATGACATGGCGGTAAAGCACCCGGTTTTCACTCAGGCCTTTGGCACGGGCGGTCAATACATACTGTTTGCGGATTTCTTCCAAAAAAGCGTTCTTTGTCAGCATGGTGATAACGGCAAACGAACCCAGCACACTGGCCGTGACCGGCAAAGCGATGTGCCACAAATAGTCCACCACTTTGGCACCCCAACTCAGCTGCTCCCAGTTGGACGACGTCAAACCGCGCAGCGGAAACCACTGCAGTTGCCCGCCAAAGATCACCAGCAAGGCCACGCCCAGCACAAAGCCCGGAATGGCGTAACCCACCAACACCAGCAAACTGGTGAGCGTGTCAAACCGCGTGCCAGCCCTCACCGCCTTGGCGATGCCCAAAGGCACGGACACCAGATAACTCAGAAAAAACGTCCACAAGCCCAGACTGATGGACACCGGCAGCTTCTCTTTGATCAAGCTCCAGACGTCTTTGGGGTAGAAAAAGCTCTTGCCCAGGTCGAACTGTGCAAACTGTTTGAGCATCATCCAAAAGCGCTCGGTGGGTGGTTTATCAAAGCCGTAAAGCGTTTTGATTTCTTCAATACGCGCGGCATCCACGCCCTGCCGGCCGCGGTAGCCGCTGCCCGAAGCGGCAGCGCCCTCCCCGCCCGTATCACGGCCTTGCAGCTGAGCCACCATTTGCTCAACCGGACCGCCAGGCACAAACTGGATCACCACAAAGGTCATCAACAACACCCCGAACAAGGTCGGGATCATCAGCAGCAAGCGTTTGAAAATATAGGCCAGCATGGGTCAAGGGGCCTTTGGGGATGTTGGGGCGGCTACAGAAGATGCGGCATTGGGCGACCACCACACGGTGGTCACCAGTTTTTCAGGCTGGTAAAACCGGGGCAAGTCGGCGGGTCGCGCAAACGCCTTGGCCCGCCAGGACACCCGGTGCACGGCACCGTACCAATGCGGCACCACATAATGGCCGTGGCGCAGCACCCGGTCGAGCGCTCGCAGGCTCGTCACCATTTCTGGCCTTGACGTGGCGCTCACCACTTTGTCCAGCAGCGCATCCACAGCCGTGTCTTTGAGGCCAATCACATTGCCCGATCCCTCCACATCGGCAGATCGGCTGCCATAGCGCTCGAGCAACTCGGTGCCAGGCGCTTCGCTGCCCACCGTGCGGTTACTGATGATGTCAAAGTCGAACACGTCCATGCGTTTTTGAAGCAGCGCAAAGTCAATCACTTTGTATTGAACTTGGATGCCCAGTTTTTCCAGGTTCTTGGCAAAGGGCGTGACCACACGGCCCATGGAGCCCGAACTGTCCAGAAACTCGATGCTGAAGGCTTGCCCCTTGGCATTGCGCAAAGCACCATCTTTGTAGGTCCATCCTGCGGCTTGGAGCAAATCACGCGCTTGGCGCAAATGGTCGCGCAGGGTATGGCCCGAAGCGGGGTCGAGCGCTGTTTGGGGCGGTTGCGGCACATCCTGCTCAAACACAGCGGCAGGCAGCTTGGCCCGCAAGGGGGTGAGCAAGGCCAACTCATCGGGACCCGGTTTACCTTTGGCTTCGAAATCGCTGGCCACAAAATAGCCGCGCACCCGGCTGTAGGCGTTGTAAAACAGTTGGCGGTTCAGCCACTCGAAATCCATGGCCAGTGCGATGGCTTGGCGCACCCGCACGTCCTGAAATTTGTCACGGCGTGTGTTGAACAAAAAGCCTTGGAAGTCGCCCGCGTTGCCATGTTGCAATTCGGCCTTGATCAAATCACCCCGTTCAAAGGCCCGGCCAGTGAAGGCCCGGGCCCACTCCCGTGCGATGAAAGACTGCATGTAATCGAACTCGCCTGCCTTGAAGGCTTCAAGCTGGGCCGTGGGGTCTTTGTAAATTTTGTAGGTGATGCGCTCGAAATTGAATTGGCCTTTGCGCACATTCAAGTCACGCGCCCAATAAGACGAGTCGCGCTCATAAGTGATGTCTTTGCCAAACTGCACACGGCCAATCCGGTAAGGGCCGGACGCAATCGGGATGTCCATCACCATTTGGTCCAGTGGTTTATGTACGCCACTTTCCAGTCCCCACTTTTGGCTGAACACGGGCAAGCTGCCCACGATCAAGGGCAGTTCACTGTTTGGCCGTACAAAATCAAAGCGGATGCTGCGCTCGGCCAACACGGTTGCGTCTTTGACCTCGCCGAAATATGTGCGGTACTGTGGCGCGGCCTGTTTGCTGGTCAGGCGCTCAAAAGAGTGCCGCACATCGGCCGCCAGCACCGGGTCGCCATTGTGAAAACGGGCTTGCGGGTGGATCTGGAAAGTGACCGACATGCGGTCGCTGGCCACCGCAACATCCGAAGCCAGCAAGCCATAGGCCGTGGTCGGCTCATCCATATTGCCCACCAACAAGGTATCAAACATCATGCCCAGCATGGAAGGCGGGGCGCTGCCCTTCAATGTAAAGGGGTTGTACTTGTCGAAGTTGGACTGCCGTGTGGGCGGCACCAGGCTGATCTCACCACCTTTGGGCGCGGCAGGGTTCACATAGTCAAAGTGGGTAAAGCCGGATGGGTAGCGGATGTCCCCAAACTGCGCGTAAGCGTGTGCGGCCCAAGCGTTGCCCGCCACCCCAAGCCCGAGGGCCAAGCAGCAGTGTGTCCAGAAACGGGCCAAGGGTCTACGCATGCGACAATTCTGCACACATTTTTCAGGAGTTGTAGGCATGACCACAAAAACAGGATTTCTGTCGGGCAAAAAGTTGTTGATCACCGGCGTGTTGTCCAACCGCTCGATCGCATATGGCATCGCCAAGGCCTGCCACGCACAAGGGGCCGAGCTGGCTTTCAGCTACGTGGGAGAGCGTTTCAAGGACCGCATCACCGAATTCGCGGCCGATTTTGATTCCAAGCTGATTTTTGATTGCGATGTGGGCAGCGACGAGCAAATTGAAAAACTGTTCACCGACCTGTCGGCCACTTGGCCCAAGTTCGACGGCTTTGTGCACGCCATTGGCTACGCACCCCGCGAAGCGATTGCCGGTGATTTCTTAGATGGTTTGTCTCGCGAAGGCTTCAAGATCGCGCACGACATCAGCGCCTACAGCTTCCCCGCCATGGCCAAAGCGGCCTTGCCCTACCTGAACGACAAGTCGGCTGTGCTGACCCTGACGTACCTCGGTGCGATTCGCACAGTGCCCAACTACAACACCATGGGATTGGCCAAAGCCAGCCTGGAAGCGTCAGTGCGTTACCTGGCCGAGTCGCTGGGCAGCCAGAACCGTGGCTTGCGGGCCAACGGCATTTCGGCCGGTCCCATCAAGACACTGGCGGCCAGTGGCATCAAGGGTTTTGGCAAGATTTTGTCGGTGGTGGCCGAAGCCTCGCCGATTCGCCGCAACGTGACCATTGAGGATGTGGGCAATGTGGCGGCGTTCATGCTGAGCGACTTGGCCGCGGGTGTGACGGCCGAGATCACCTATGTGGACGGTGGTTTCAGCCAGGTGGTCGGCGGTATTGCGGAGCCAGCGGCTGCGGCTTGATGCATAGTCTGGGACTGCTCTTTCTAAAGCCTGGTCCCTGCTTTTTCATACACCGCCTGAGGCGAGGCGGGCGCTGCCCGGGCTCATAACTCGCTTCGCTCGCCAAATCGCCCGGGTCAGCACCCGCCTCACCTCAGGC
>JANQXJ010000212.1 GCA_030729445.1 Limnohabitans sp.
TCAACCGGGTCGGATCTGCGCCTTGATCACAACCTCTTTCCAGCGGGACTGTTCACGGGCCACAAAGGCCGCGTATTCAGCAGATGAGCCGCCGCCTGGTATGGCGCTTTCGGCCGCGTTTTGCGCCACCACTTCGGGCGACTTCACGGCTTTGGCGCATTCTTGCTGCAGTTTGGTGTTGATCTCGGGCGGTGTACCTGTGCGGGCATGGATGCCGTACCACTGCACGGTTTCAAAGTCTTTGAAGCCCAATTCCTGCACGGTGGGCACGTCCGGCAAAACCGGGATGCGTTCGGTCGTGCCCACGGCAATGCAGCGCAGGGCGCCGCTCTTGATGTGTGGCAACAGGGCAGGGGTGCCTGCAGAAAACAACTGGATGCGACCGGCCAGCACGTCGTTGAGTGCGGGGCCTTTGCCGCGGTAGGGGATGTGGGTGATGAACATGCCGGTGGCCAGCTTGAGCGCTTCCATGGCCAAGTGGCCCGCGCTGGCGTTGCCTGCAGAGGCGTAGTTCAGTTGACCGGGCCGGGACTTGACGTAGGCGATCAAGGATTTCAGGTCGGTGGCCGGTACGTCTTTGTGCACCACAAACAAGCTGGGCACACGCGACAACAGGGTCACGGGCACAAAGTCCTTGTTCACGTCGTAACCGCTGTCGGGGTAGATCAAGGGGTTGACCGCCATCAGGCCGATGTGGCTCATGATGATGGTGTAGCCGTCTGCTGGGGCACGGTGGAGTTCTTGCATGGCGGGCACACCGCCACCGCCACCTTTGTTGTCGGTGACAAAGGACACGCCCATTTGCTTGTTCATCTGAGCCGCAATACGGCGAGCCACGATGCTCGAGGTGCCACCAGGCGCAAAGGGGATGATCCAACGGATGGGTTTGTTGGGCCAAGCCGATTGGGCATGACCGGATACGCCAGTGGCCGCGAGGCCGGCAGCGCCCATCCATTTGAGGTAGTCACGCCGTGGAATCAAGGGGTTTGGAGTGTCTTGCTTGCCTCTTTGCGCTAGTAATTAAAAAGGAATTTGAATAAAACAAAGAAGAGGTTTTTAAAGCGGGTTATTACGTATCAGCGCTTGGCTGAATTGCGAAATTTTCGCCACAGTGTCGGAGCCACAAGCAGCAAAACCGCGATCGCCATCAGGCTGCCCGACAAAGGTCGCGTGAAGAAGGTAGACCACTCGCCTTGGCTGATGGTCAGGGCCTGGCGCATGGATTGCTCGGCCATTGGGGCCAAGATCAGGCCCACGATGAGCGGTGCCGCTGGAAAGTCAAAGCGCCGCATCAAATAACCCAACAGGCCAAACAAAAAGAGCATGCCCACGTTGAACACCGAATTGCCAGCGCCATAAACGCCTGCTGTCGAGATGACAATGATGCCTGCGTAGAGCCAAGGCGGTGGAATCTTGAGCAGCTTGACCCACAAGCTGACCAGAGGCAGGTTCAAGACCAGCAAGATCACGTTGCCAATATAGAGGCTGGCAATCAGGGTCCAGACCAAACCACCTTGTTGGCTGAAGAGTTGGGGACCCGTCTGGATGCCATAGCCTTCAAAGGCCGACAGCATGATGGCCGCTGTGGCAGATGTGGGGATGCCCAGCGTGAGCAAGGGCATGAGCACACCCGCCGCAGCCGCGTTGTTGGCGGCTTCAGGGCCGGCTACACCTTCAATGGCACCGTGGCCGAATTCTTCGGGATGTTTGGAGAGCTTTTTTTCGGTGTAATACGACAGCAAGGTGGGCAACTCGGCGCCGCCTGCAGGCATAGCGCCGATGGGGAAGCCGTAAAACGCACCGCGGAGCCAGGCTTTCCAAGATCGGCCCCAGTCGCTTTTGCTCATCCAGAGGCTGCCCGACAATTTCATCACTTCGCCGCCTTTGGACTCGCGTCCTTGCCAGGCCAGGTACAAAGCCTCACCCACCGCAAACAGGCCCACAGCCGCCACGGTCACTTCGATGCCGTCCAGCAGTTCGGGACGGCCAAACGTGAAGCGCGGTTGACCGGTTTGCAGATCGATGCCGATCATGCCCAGCAGCAGACCCAGACTCAGCGCCACCACACCGCGCAGCATAGAGTTGCCCAGCACGGCGGACACGGCCACCAAGGACAGCACCATCAGGCTGAAGTATTCGGCGGGGCCAAAAGCCAGTGCCGCATCAACCACCAAGGGCGCAAAGAAAGTCAATGCCAAAGTACCGATGGTGCCAGCCACAAAGCTGCCGATGGCAGCAGTGGCCAGTGCCTGACCTGCGCGGCCACGCCGCGCCATTTTGTTGCCCTCCAATGCGGTGACCACTGCGGCAGACTCACCCGGGGTGTTGAGCAAGATGGAGGTGGTGGAGCCGCCATAGGCAGCGCCATAGTAGATGCCCGCAAACATGACGAACATGCTGGTGGCAGGCACATGGTAGGTCAGGGGCAGCAGCAGGGCGATGGTCAGCGCCGGGCCAATGCCTGGCAAGACGCCCACCAGTGTGCCCACAAAACAACCGATGAAACCCCACATCAGGGTGGTCGGTTGCAGTGCAATGGCGAAGCCGCCCATCAGGGCGTCAAAAGCTTCCATGAGGAAATCCAGTTGAAAAATGAGGAATGTTCAACCCAAGAGACGGTCTCGGGCGGGGCTCAGATCCACCCAGGCAAGGCAGGTCCCAGGCCAACGCCCAACAGTCGGGCAAAGACAATCCAAAACACCGTGGCGATCAGGCTGCAAATCACCAGCGATTTGCCATTCAAGGGTGCATCAAAAGCGCGGGCAATCAGCATGCCGCACAAGGTTGCAGGCAGCACAAACCCCAGGGGAATGACCAGCAAGATGAAGGTCGCACCCCCCGCGAGCAGGCTGAGCAAGCGGGTGTTGGCACCAGGCAGGGGTTCCTGCCCGGGCTCTTGGCTCACGTCGACTTGGCGGCCACGCCAGGCGCTGACGCCATACAGCGCAGCCACCAAGCTCAAGGCCCCGACAATGGCGGCCGGGGCCAGCACGGGGCCCACAGTCATCTGCATCAAAGATTCAGGAATGACCGTGATTTGCCATGCTGCCACTGCGCACAATGCCATCAACAAGAAAGCAAGGCGCAAAGCGGTCATGCCAGGCCCAGATCTTTCATGATCACTTCGGTGGCCTTGATGTTGGCTTCGATTTCTCGCTCAAATGGACGCTCGGTCATGAACACATCGGTCCACTTGCGGGTTTCGAGTTCCTTTTTCCAAGCATCGGATGCGTGGACCTTGCTGATGAAGTCGATCAGTTTGTCGCGCTGTGCCTGGCTGATGCCAGGGGCTGCAAACACGCCGCGCCAGTTGGCGGCGGTCACGTTCACGCCCAGCTCGGTCAGTGTAGGCACATTCACACCGGGAATGCGGCGGTTGCCAGACACGGCCAATGCGACCATGCGGCCGGCCTTGATCTGTTCTTCGAATTCGGAATAGCCTGAGATACCGGCTGTGACTTGACCACCCAAAATGGCGGCGTTGGCAGGACCTCCACCCGCAAAGGCCACATAAGCGGCTTCGCGTGGGTTACGGCCTAGGGCTTGAATGATCATGCCCAGCAAGATGTGGTCGGTACCGCCAGCACTACCGCCAGCCACCGAAACAGCCTTGGGGTTGGCTTTGATGGCGGCTTCCAAGTCTTTCCAAGTCTTGATCTTGCCGTTGGTGGGCACAGCAATCACACCAGCTTCCTCGGTCAGGCGAGCGATGGGGGTAACGTTGCGCATGGTCACGGGGCTCTTGTTGGCAATGCCAGCGCCGACCATGACCGAGCCGCCGACCATGAGGCTGTTGCCTTGGCCTTTGCGCTGGTTCACATAGCGGGGCAGACCCACCATGCCGCCGGCGCCGCCCACGTTTTCAAATTGCATGTTGCCCACCAAGCCTGCGGCTTTGGCGGCACGTTCGATGGCACGGGCTGTGCCATCCCAGCCACCACCAGGAGCGGCAGGCACGAACATGTTCAGGGTGTCGAACAGGGGTTTGGCTTGCGCCCATGCGGGCAAAGCCATGGAGGCACCAGCGGCTGCGCCGATGGCCAGAAAGTCGCGTTTTGAAATGGACATGCAGGTCTCCTGTGTGAAAATCATGTGGAACTGCCGGGCCCATGCCCAGCAGATTCGCTGATTTTGGTGCAGTGCCTCGCGCCAAACTGTCATTCACCTGTCAAACCGCTTCAGTGAATACCCTAAAGCCTCGAATTCTGTTGGTGGAAGACTCAGCCGACATCGCGCTGTCTTTGGGCGCTGCTTTGCGTCAGGGCGGCATGGATGTTCAATTTGCCACCGATGGCCTGCAAGCCGATGCTCGTTTGCAACCAGGCCATGGCTTTGATGCGGTTTTGCTGGATTTGCAGTTACCCGGGCAAGATGGCTTGAGCGTTTTACAGGCTTTGCGATCGCGTGGTGATGCTGTGGCTGTGTTGGTGTTGACCGCCCGCGCCAGCGTGCCCGATCGGGTGCTGGGCTTGAACATGGGGGCTGATGATTATTTGCCCAAGCCCTTTGATTTGACCGAGTTGGAAGCCCGCTTGCAAGTATTGCTCCGTCGCCACGGCCGAAGCAAATCGGCGGCACTGCGCTGGGGTCCTTTGGAAATGCAGCCTGACGGCAGTGCTTGTCAATGGCAGGGTCAGGTGTTGGCATTGACCAAGCGCGAGTCCGCAGCTTTGCGCGTGTTGATGGCGTCACCAGAGCGCACGGTCAGCAAAGAGCAGTTGCATGCCGAAGTGTTTGCCGATGAGGCGACGGGCCTGGATGCGGTGGAAGTGCTGATTTACCGCCTGCGCAAAAAACTCGAAGCGGCAGCTCAGGTGCAAAGTGGATCTGCGCAGGTCCTGATCACCACTTTCCGCGGCATGGGTTATATGCTGACCTCACCAGCGGGCATGGCATGAGCCAACATGCCAACCGCGTGCCTCAACATGTGGCATCTTTGCGGCGGCGCTTGCTGGGCTGGATTTTGTTGCCTTTGGCGGGCCTCATTGGCATCAATGCGTGGGTGGCCTATGGCAATGCGGTGCAGGCGGCCAACGAGGCCTATGACCGTTCTTTGTACTTGGCGGCTCGCACCCTGGCAGAAGAGCTGGAGTGGCGTGACGGTCGGGTTCAACTGGACATGATGAAAGCGGCTGGCTTTTTGTTTGAAAACCACACGGGCTCGCGTCTGTTTTACAAAGTCGAGACACCCACGGGTCGATGGTTGGCGGGCGTTGAGGCTTTGCCCGATGTGCCTGTGGTGGGCCAGTCTGCTGTGAAGTACTTTGCCTTGGTGCAATTTGACGATGGGGTGTACCTCAATCAACCCGTTCGCTTGGCACAACTGACTCATGTCATGGAGGACGCAGATGTGAAGGAGCCGCTGCTGAAGATCACAGTGGCTGAGACCATGGAAGCACGTCAGCAGCTGATCCAAAGTATCTTGTGGGACACCTTGGGCAGCCAAGGACTCTTGTTGTTGGCTGCGGCGCTTTTGGTGTTGTGGGGGGTGCAGCGGGGCATTCGGCCACTGGAGGTGTTTCGTCAGCAATTGGCCCGCAAAGCCGATGACGATTTTTCGCCCATTCATCCACCCGATTTACCGCGTGAGTTGCGTCCTCTGATCGCGACACTCAACAGTTACCTGGACCGATTGGGGCGTTTGATCGACATTCGCAAACGGTTTTTGGACAACGCCGCGCACCAACTGCGCACCCCGTTGACGGCCTTGAAAACCCAGTTGGCACTGGTCCAGCGCAATGCTGAGCCCGAACAATCCGAGTCCTTGCTCATGGCAGCACGGCAAACCACCGATGACGCGGTGCGCCTGACCGAGCAACTGCTGGCCATGACGCGGGTGGAGCATGCGCGTGAGATGCACAGCCCGCACACCGTGGACTTGGTGGATTTGGCCCGACGCGTGACGCAAGAGCACCTGATGCGGGCCCACCAACTGGGGGATGACCTGGGCTTGGAGGTGCAAGTGGCGCAGTGCGAGGTGCAGGGCGTGGACCTGTTGCTGCACGAGGCACTGAGCAACTTGATCGACAACGCCATTCACCATGGGCCGGTGGGCACCCACATCACGGTGCGGGTGGGTGAGTTTTGGCTGGAAGTGGAGGACGATGGCCCGGGTATTGCACCCGAGCACCAAGCCCATGTGTTTGAGCGCTTTTACCGAGCGGCCCCATCGGGTGTGAATGGCAGTGGGCTGGGGCTGGCCATCGTCAAGGAAATTGCGAACCAGCACGGGGCGGTGATGCAGGTCACCAGTCCCGTAGAAAAAGGGTGTGGTGCGCTGATTCGCATGAGTTGGCCACAGGATTGATGTGGGGCCCCAGCGCCCTGGGGCTCAGGTGTAACGTTTGCTGCTCAGGTTTTTCTTCATGTCGCGCAGCACGGGCTGCAGTTCTTCGCCGATGCGCAGGGCCACCGTGGTGGCCAAAATGTCGATGATGAGCAGGTGCAGCAGCCGCGAGACCATGGGGCTGTATTTGTCGTAGCCCTCGGGGTGGTCGGCCGTGAGGTGGATGTGCCCAGCACTGGCCAGGGGCGAGCCGCTGGCGGTGATGACGATGGTGGTGGCGCCCTGCTTTTTCGCGATGTCGCAGGCGTCCATCAGGTCACGCGTGCGGCCCGAGTTCGAGATGATCACGGCGCAGTCGCCGGGGCGCAGCATGGAGGCGCTCATGACCTGCATGTGGCCGTCGCTGTAGGCGATGGCGTTCACACCCAGCCTGAAGAATTTGTGTTGTGCGTCTTGTGCCACGATGCCGGAGTTGCCCACCCCGTAAAACTCGATGCGGCGGTTGGTTTTTTGTGTGGCAGCCAACGCATGTGCAGCATGCTCCAGCGCAAAAGAGCTGGCATCGTTGCGGTATTTCAAAAACGCGGCCACCGTGTTGTCGATGACTTTGACGGCGATGTCGCTGGTTTTGTCGTCTGCGTCCACGCTGCGGTGGATGAAAGGCACACCTTCACTCACACTGCCAGCCAGCTTGAGTTTGAAGTCGGACAAACCGTCGTACCCCACACTGCGGCAAAAGCGCACCACGGTGGGTTTGCTCACATGCGCTCGGTCGGCCAACTCTGTGACGGGCAAGTTGGCAAAGGCACGAGGGTCGGCCAAGACGAGCTTGCCCACGCGTTGCTCGGCCGGAGCCAGGGAGGGCAAAGAGGCTCTGATTCGGTCAAGCATGGGGTGTCTCCGGTTTATATTTCTTCAGACCAGCAAAAGCCATCACGGGCGATCATGGCGCTGGATGCGCTCGGTCCCCAGGTGCCGGCGGCATAAGGGCGTGGGCCGATGGTGTCGTTCTTCCAATGTTGCAAGATGGGCTCGACCCAACGCCAGGCTTCTTCTTGTTCGTCGCTGCGCACGAACAGGTTGAGTCGGCCGTCCAGTACATCGAGCAGCAAGCGCTCGTAAGCGCCCACCCGCTGGCTCCCAAAGCGCTTGTCAAAGTCCAAGTCCAGGTGCACCGGGCTCAGGTTGGCGCCACCGCTGCCTTCGCCGCGCTTGCTTTGGCCTTGGGCGAACAGGTGCAACTCCAGCCCGTCTTTGGGTTGCAAATGGATGACCAGTTTGTTGGCTTGGCCCAAAGGGCTTTTGAAGATCTCGTGGGGTGTTTTGCGGAAATTGACTTCGATGTGCGCTTCGCGCGAGGCCATGCGTTTGCCGGTGCGGATGTAAAACGGCACGCCCGCCCAGCGCCAGTTGGCGATCTCGGTGCGCAGCGCCACAAAGGTTTCTGTGCTGCTGCTCGGGCTGACGCCGGTTTCCTCGCGATATGCGGGTACGGCCTGTCCGAAGACATTGCCTGCGCTGTATTGGCCGCGGATGACGTGTTGGCTCAGGGTCTCGGGTGTCCAGGGCTTCAGGGCACGCAACACCTTGAGCTTTTCGTCGCGGATGGCGTCGGCATGGGCGTTGATCGGGGGCTCCATGGCAATGGCGCACAGCAGTTGCAGCGCATGGTTTTGCACCATGTCGCGCAGCGCACCGGTGGTTTCGTAAAAACCACCGCGTTTTTCCACGCCCAGCTCTTCGGACATGGTGATCTGGATGTTGGCGATGTGTTCGCGCCGCCACAAGGGCTCAAACAAGGCGTTGCCAAAGCGCATGGCAAACAGGTTTTGCACTGCGGGCTTGCCCAGGTAGTGGTCGATGCGGAAGATTTGCTGCTCTTTGAAAACTTGTCCCACCGCCTTGTTGATGGCGCGGTTGGAGGCCAGGTCGTGACCGAGTGGTTTTTCCAGCACGATGCGGGTCTTGGCAGTGTTCAGGCCGTTGGCGGCGAGCTGCTCGCAAACAGTGGTGAACAGGTTGGGCGCGGTGGACAAATACATCACCACGCTGTCGGTCTCGCGCTCGGCCAAACGGGCTGACAAGGCGGCATAAGACTCCGGCTTGGACAGGTCCATGCGCACGTAACACAGCAAACTGGCAAAGCGGGCAAATTCTTCGCTGTTGGGGCGCTTGTCACCGTCGACTTGGTCAAAACGTGACTGAATTTGCTGACGGTATTGTTCGTCGGTCAGATCGTCGCGGCCCACACCAATGATGCGGCCACCTTCAGGCAGACTGTCGTGACGGTACGCCTGAAACAGCGCGGGCATGAGTTTGCGCCAGACCAGATCGCCCGTGCCGCCAAAGAAAACCAAATCAAAAGCCATGATGTTCTTGAGTTACATGAAAAATTGATTTGTAATGTAACTTTGTTTCACGGATAATTCAAGCGACTTTTCAAATAAACGCCATGAACCAACTCGACGCCCTCAAACAATTCACCACCGTGGTCGCCGATACCGGCGACTTCAAGCAATTGGCCCAGTTCCAGCCGCAAGACGCGACGACCAACCCTTCCTTGATCTTGAAGGCGGTTCAAAAACCCGAATACGCGCCCTTGCTGGCCGAGGCCGTGGCCTCCCACCAGGGTCAGCCCTTGGACGTGGTGATGGACCATTTGTTGGTGCGATTTGGCTGCGAGATTTTGAAGACCATTCCCGGTCGCGTGTCGACCGAAGTCGATGCCCGCTTGAGCTTTGACACCGCCGCCACCGTGGCCCGGGCGCGGCGCATCATGGCTTGGTATGAGGCGCAGGGCATTGGCCGTGAGCGCGTGCTGATCAAGATCGCCTCGACCTGGGAAGGCATCCAGGCCGCAGCCGAGCTGGAGCGCGAGGGCATCCGTTGCAACTTGACGCTGCTGTTTGCGTTCTGCCAGGCGGTGGCCTGTGGTCAAGCCCAGGTGCAACTGATCTCGCCTTTTGTGGGGCGTATTTATGACTGGTACAAAAAGTCTGCAGGCGCCGCCTGGGACGAAGCGGCCATGTCGGGCGCGAATGACCCCGGTGTGCAGTCGGTGCGTGCGATCTTCAACCACTACAAAAAACACGGCATCAAAACCGAGGTGATGGGCGCATCGTTCCGCAACATCGGGCAGATCACCGCGCTGGCTGGCTGCGACCTGCTGACCATCAGCCCCGAGCTGCTGGCGCAATTGGCTGCAACCGAGGCACCGCTGAGCCAGACGCTGGAGGCTGCAGCCGCGCAAAGCATGGACTTGCCAGCTGTGCGTTACGACGAAGCCTCTTTCCGATTGGCGCTCAATGAAGACGCCATGGCCACAGAAAAGCTGGCCGAAGGCATTCGTGCTTTCTGTGCCGATGCGGTCAAGCTTGAAGTGCTGATGCAAAAGGGCTGAAATGCGTTGTGACCAAACCCAAGCTTGGACAGATTTGTTGGCCCATGCGGCCCAATTCAAGGGTTTTGATTTGCGCACCGCTTTTGCGGCCGATGCGCAACGTGCCCAGACTTTGAGTCAGACGGCGCCGTTGGTCTTTGCCGATCTGTCGAAAAACCACACCGACGCCGCGACCGAAGCGCTGCTGATCGAGTTGGCGCGGCAGACGGGTCTGGCGGCGCACCGCGATGCGATGTTTCGTGGTGAGCCCATCAACAACACCGAGGGCCGCGCCGTGATGCATTGGCTGCTGCGCCAGCCAGAAGGCTCGCTTGTCGGTGAACTGGCCGCCCCCTTGCAGCAAGTACACGACACCTTGAAGCCCATGCTCGCCTTTGCCGAGCAGGTGCGGGCGGATGTGCACATCACCGATGTGGTGAACATCGGCATTGGCGGCTCGGATTTGGGGCCACAAATGGCGGTGCTGGCACTGCAAGACTTCGTGATCCCGGGCAAGCGCTTTCACTTTGTGTCCAACGTCGATGGCCATGAACTGGCGGGTGTGCTCAAGGGCTTGAAGGCCGAGAACACGCTGTTTTTGATCGCGTCCAAAACCTTCACCACCATCGAGACCATGACCAATGCCCGCTCGGCGTTGCAGTGGTTTCAGGCGCAGGGGGGCCAAGATGTATCGCGTCACTTTGCGGCGCTGACCACCAACGTGGCGGCTGCAGGGCAAATGGGCATCACCACCACTTTTGGTTTTTGGGACTGGGTGGGCGGGCGTTACTCCATGTGGTCGGCCATTGGTCTGCCGGTGGCCATTGCCATCGGGGCACAGGGTTTCAGGGACTGGCTGGCTGGTGCGCATGCGATGGACCAACACTTCCAGACCGCGCCGCTGGAGGCCAATTTGCCGGTGCGCTTGGGTTTGCTGGACGTTTGGTACCGCAACTTTTTGAACTACACCAGCCGAAGCATTGCGCCGTACCACAGCGCTTTGCGCCGCGTACCTGCTTACTTGCAGCAGTTGGAGATGGAGAGCAATGGCAAGCGTGTGGACCGCAACGGCCATGCGCTGCCTTACGGCACCTCACCCGTTCTCTGGGGCGAGCCGGGCACCAACGGCCAACATGCTTACTTCCAGATGCTGCACCAAGGCACAGACGTGGTGCCGCTGGAATTCATGGCCGTGAAAAAGCCCACACACAGTTTGAAAGATCACCATGAGTTGCTGTTGGCCAATGCAATCGCTCAGGCTCAGGCGCTGATGCTGGGACAAGCCGACGAGGGCGGGCACAAGCATTTCCCCGGCAATCGGCCCAGCACTTTTTTGCTGCTGGACGAGCTCACCCCCGCCAGCCTGGGCGCACTGATTGCCTTAAATGAACACCGTGTGTTCGTGAGCGGCTCGGTCTGGGGCATCAACAGCTTTGACCAGTGGGGTGTGGAGCTGGGCAAGGTGCTGGCCAAAGACATCCATGCCCGCATGGTGTCGGGTGACGTCACTGGGTTGGATGCTTCAACGGCCGTTTTGCTTGACCGCATTCGCTGAGGTGTTTCCTAAGAGGCATGGGCTTGTGTCCGGGCCCTTGGCTTATGATTTGGGAATGCGACGCTTTTTCCTGTGCTTCCTGCTGTGCCTGATGCCCTTGCGGCTGTGGGCAGGCGCTTGGATGCCCATGCCGGAAAGCGGTTCTCATCATCTTGCCGTTCTGTCTACAGCCGGTTCGGCGCAGCACAACGAAATGCCCGTGGGGCATAACTGCCATGAAGCCATGGCTCATCCTTTGACTGAAGACCTCGCTCAGATTTCCTTGCACGATGCGGGTGTTCAAGCTGCCGATGGCCACGATGGCCACGATGGCCATTGTCAGTTGTGCGGCGTGTGTCACCAAGGCTTGAGCCTGACATCGTTGCACTTGGTGCAGCCCGATATTCTGGCCCATCCGCTGCCGCTCAGCGCGTCTTGGGTGCATCGGGCCCACACGTCTGTGCCACTGACCAAGCCCCCCATTTCCTGAACCACACGCCACAGGTGCGTCTGCCCACTGTCAAAGTGGGTGGGTGCTGTGTTCGTCTGTTTCAGGAAATTGACATGAAACCCTTTTTGAATCGCGCTGGCAGCTTGGGTGCCGTGGGCGCTGTGCTGCTGGCCAGCGCTTGGCCTGCCGCCTGGTCGCAAACCCGTGGTGCAAGCGCACCGACCTCTGCCCATGTGCATGGCACGCAGCCAGGCATTCCATCAACCGCAGCGCCATCGGCCAAGCCAGGCCAGTCCAGTCCCACTTGGCAGGACGCCAACCGGGCTGTCGGGCAGTTCCCTCGTGGCCATGTGGATTTGTTGCGTTGGGAACAGAAAAACCTGCCGCAGATGCCGGACGCTTCTGTGCATCCCGAAGCGGGGCAGCTGACATTGGCGCGTGCCGCACGTCTGGCTTTGCAGGATGAAGCCCTGTGGCTCAAGCCGGGCATGGGTGCCGTTGAGGTCGCCAAAGTGCGCCAAAAAATGGCGGCGGTTCGCCTGGATGTGCAAAGGCTTTGGGTGAATGCGGTGGTGGCGCGTCAGTCGTTGGTGCACAGCCGGGATGTTTTGTCGGTAGCGCAAACCGCAGCCGAATTGGGCCAGCGCATGGCGCAAGTCGGCAACTGGAGCCGTGCCCGCCAAATTGAGGAAGAACTGGCGCTTTGGGATGCCAGTGCACGCGCCGACAAAGCGCAGCTTCAGGCCGATCGTGCGCTCTATGCTTTGTGGCAGCGTATCGGAGCGGGCATGACCCCGCAGTCCTTGGCGCATCAGTTACCCGTGCACTTGCCATCAGAATTGCCAGCACTCCCTCCCGTTGTTCTGCAGGATGAGCTGAGCCCGGAGGCGCTTGCCGCTCTGCAATCTCAGGCACTACAGGCCCATTTGAGCTGGCCATTGGAAGACCTCCACGCCCAACGTTTGGCGGCTGGCCTTGGCTTGGATGCGCAAGATGGGCAGGCGGCGCAAAAAGCCCTGCAAGCATTGGCTGGGCAGGAGCTGCCCATGTGGGACCCCCGCACGATGCGCTGGGGCCATGCCTTTGAAAACGCTTGGCAAGCGCGGCTGCAGGCCGACCGGCTGGCGCGGCAGGTGCGTGCCGATGTGCAGATGGCCCTGAACGCTTTGCGGGTGGCTAACCAAACGGCGCAGCAATCCCAGGCCCAAGTGCTGCGCCTGCACACCGAACGCTCGCAAGAAACCCTGCTGCGTTACAACGGCATGCTCAAAAGCACCTGGGACTTGCTGGCCAGCGCCCGAATGCGCATCGATGGCGTGGACGCCGCTTTGCAGGCCCAGAGACAGCGCTGGTTGGCCCACGCCGACTTGATGGCCGTGCTGGCCGGATTGCCCTATGCCGACAGCGCTGGCACGTCTGAAGCCACCAACCCCTCCAACACCCCTAATCCAGGACACTGACCATGCAACGCCGAGATTTTTTCCAAAAAACCGTTGCCACTTTGGGCACCGTTGCAGGCACTGTGGCTGGGGCTGCTGTGGCCACCAGCGCCGTCAGCCGAAGTGCACTGGCCGCTTTGCCAGAACCCGTCATCCAGACCCGTCCCGACACCGCTGCGCCTTGGATGCCACCGGGCGTGACCGGGGCCGGACGCCCTTACAACCCGGTGGTCACCTTGAACGGGTGGACTTTGCCGTTTCGCATGAAGGACGGCGTCAAAGAGTTCCACCTGGTGGCCGAGCCGGTGGTGCGCGAGATGGCGCCGGGCTTTGTGGTCAACATGTGGGGCTACAACGGCCAAAGCCCGGGCCCGACCATCGAGGTGGTCGAGGGCGACAAGGTGCGGATTTTTGTCACCAACCAACTGCCTGAACACACCACCATCCACTGGCATGGTCAGCGCCTGCCCAACGGCATGGACGGGGTGGGCGGTCTGAACCAAAAGCAGATTCCAGTGGGCAAAACCTATGTGTACGAGTTTGAGGCACGCCGCCCCGGCACGTTCATGTACCACCCACACGCCGACGAGATGACCCAAATGGCCATGGGCATGATGGGCCTGTGGATCACCCACCCCAAAGGCCAACACCCGCTGATTGCCGAGGTGGACCGCGATTACGCCTTCCTGTTGAGCGCTTACGACGTCACCCCGGGGGCCAAAACCCCCAACGTCAACACCATGCTGGACCAGAACATCTGGAGCTGGAACAGCCGGGTGTTTCCGGGCATCAGCCCGCTGGTGGCACGTCTGAACGACCGGGTGCGTGTGCGTGTGGGCAACCTGACCATGACCAACCACCCCATCCACATCCATGGCATCGAATTCGAGGTGACTGGCACCGATGGCGGCCCCGTGCCCATCACCGCGCGTTGGCCCGAGGTGACGACCGACGTGGCCGTGGGCCAGATGCGGCAGTTGGAGTTCATCGCCGATGAGCCCGGTGATTGGGCCATGCATTGTCACAAGAGCCACCACACCATGGGCGCCATGGGCCATGATGTGCCCACCATGATCGGTGTGGACCACCGGGGTTTGGTGCAAAAAATCCAAAAACTCATCCCCGACTACATGGTCATGGGCGAACGCGGCATGGCCGACATGGGTGAGATGGAAATGGAGTTGCCCGAGAACACCTTCCCGATGATGACCGGCACCGGGCCTTATGGCCCCATTGAAATGGGTGGCATGTTCACCACACTCAAGGTGCGGGCCGAGCAAAAAACGGGCGACTACAGCGACCCGGGTGATTACAAACAGCCACCGGGCACGCAGTCATTTGAATTTAAGGGTCCTGTCGCGGCCTTGCCGCGTGCCCCGGAGCTGGCCAGTCAGTCGACCATGACTGCTTCTGGCACGGTACGCAAACCCCAAGGCCATG
>JANQXJ010000213.1:0-4360 GCA_030729445.1 Limnohabitans sp.
GCACCGGGGCCACTTTCAGCCGACAAACGCACCGTGACGCCCCGGTGGTCTACCGCCCAGTTCTGCCAAAAGCCCGACAGGCTGGCCGGTTGCAAGCGCTGGTAGGAGTTGGCGCTGGGGGCCAGCAGTCCCGCCAGGGCCTGGTGGTGGTGCATCAGCCCGGCGGTGCAGCCGAGCGTCAATGCGTTGAACTGGCTCACGTCGTGCCCACCCGAAATGGCGTTGTGGCCCTGAGCATCGCGCAGGCTGAAGTTGATGTGCACCCCGCTACCACCCACCGTGAGGATTGGCTTGGGCATGAAGGTCAACACAATGCCGTGCTGGAAGGCCACCTCGCGGGCCAGCAGGCGGAACAAAAAGATGTCGTCCACCGCCTTGACGGCGCGGTCGTATGTCAGCGTGAACTCGAACTGCGGCGCGTCGTATTCGGTGTTCATGCTGTCGATGCGAAAACCCGCGGCCGTGGCCGTTTCCCACAGGGCGTCGGTGAAGCCCCTCGGGTCAGCAAAGGGGCCGGTGGCGTACACATGGGCCGCAGGCGTGTCGTAGGGTTTGAGCGAGCCGTCCGGCTCGATCTGGAATGCAAAGGCTTCGAGCTCAATGCCCACCATCGGGTCGTAACCCATGGCTTGCCAGTCGGCCACGGCGCGCTTGAGCGCACTGCGCCCGCACATGGGCAGCGGTGTGCCGTCGTTGGCTTTGAGATCGCCAATGGCCACCTTCGTGAACGGCTGCCAGCCGGGGCGGATGTCGTCTGCGGTGTAGGCCGCCTCCATGTCGGGCAGGCCTTCCATGACCATGGCGCCGGGCACGGGGATCAGCTCTTTTTCATACGTCACGCCAAAAGTGCCGCGACAAAAACGGGCACCGCCGCCCTTCCCGGGTTGGAGCGTGACGTATTTGCCCCGCGCAATGGCCAGGTGGTCACAAAACAGCACCCGCAGGCGTTCTTGAACATTCGACATGGTGATTCCTTTCAACCCTAGGTTCAGATGAGGTGCATGCGCACCGGCAGGCGTTTGATGCCACAAACAAAATTCGAACGCAAAAAGGCGTGTTCGCCCGTTTGCTCGATGCGGTCCACACGCTTGATCAGCTCTTGCATCAGGACCCTCAACTCCAAGCGGGCCAGCCACATGCCCAGGCAGGCATGCGCCCCGCCCTGCCCGAACGACAGGTGGCGGTTCACCCCCCGGTTCAGGTCGACTGTGAACGGCCGGTCAAAAGCCCGCTCATCCCGGTTGCCTGAAATGAACCACAAGAGCACCTTGTCGCCTGCCCTGACCTGCTTGCCGTGGTACTCGAAGTCCTCGGTCGCGGTGCGGCGAAAGTGCGTGGCGGGTGAGGCCCAGCGGATGAACTCATCGGCCACGCCCTCCCAGGCGGTCTCGCCCTGCACCGCCTTGAGCTGCGCCATCAGGCCGGGCTGGTTAGCCAGCGCGTGCAAGGCGGCGGCAATCGAGTAGCGTGTGGTGTCGTTGCCCGCGGCCACCAGCAGGCAAAAGAAATTGCGGAACTCGGTGTCGCTGATCACATTGCCCTGGGCGTCGGGCTGGGTGATCAGGTGCAGCACGCCGCTGGTGTCGCCCGCTGCGCGCTTGCGTTGCATCATCTGGGCCGCGTAGTCGAACAGGTCGGCCCCGGCGGGCGAGCGAAACGGCATGAAGCGGTAGGCCTCGGTGTCCATTTTGTCGACCACATGGCTGGTGAAATCGCTGTCGGTGTTGGCCATGAGTGCGTCGCCCTTGTCCACCAGCCAGTCCAGATCCTCCTCGGGCAGGCCCGCGATGCGCCCCAGCATGCGCATGGGCAGCTGGCGGGCGATCTGGTGCGTGGCGTCAAACTCACCCAGCCCCAGCGCTTGGTCGAGGATGCCCACACAGAGCTCGCGGATCTGCTCTTCGTACAGCGCCATCATGGGCTTGGAAAAAGCCTTGGCCACCAGCATGCGGGTGCGGGTGTGCTCGGGTGGGTCGGTCTCCTGGAAGGTGCGCCGCGCCATGTACTCCTCATGCGACTGGTCTTCCATGCGGATGCCCTGGGCCGAAGACAGCCGCTGGTGGTTGCGGTTGAGCTCGAGGATGTCGGCATGCCGCGTGACCGACCAAAAGCCCTTGCCTTCGGACCAGTCGCACCAGGCCATGGGGTCCTCGTCGCGCAGACGCTGGAAGGTGTTGTGCGGCGTGCCGTTCACATAGCTGTCGTGGTCCGCCAAGTCGGCGTGGCCATCGTCGGTGGGGTGCCAGACGGTCATGGGCGGGTGTTCCTTGCGTGCTCAATGAATTGCGCCATCCACTGGCCAAACAGCGGCACATCGGCGGCCTGCTGCAGGCTGGCGTGGGCGCGGGCCATGGTGTTCGTGTCGAGCTTGTCGGCCAGGTAGCCCAGCAGGGCCTGCATGAAGACCAGCGGCATTTCGGGGTGGTACTGGGTGGTCCAGATGTGCTGGCCGATCTGCATCGAGCCGATGGGGCAAAAGTCACTGCCGCCCAGACATTCGCCCCCTTCGGGCATGCGGGTGACCTGTTCGTTGTGGGCGGCCATCAAGGTGGTGGTGCTTTGCGCGGGCTGCATCCAGGGGCGTTCGGCCTGCCAGTGCGTTGGGGCGGTGCCCAAGCCCCAGCCCGCCGCGTTGCGCGCCACCTGCCCGCCCAGCGCCCGGGCCACCGCCTGGTGGCCAAAGCACAGGCCAATCAGCGGCTGGCGAGCGGCATGCACGGCCCGGATGAAATCCAGCAACTGACCCACCCAAGGAAGGCTGTCGTCGTTGACCGAGGCCGGGCTGCCGGTGATGATGTAGCCGTCAAAATCCTGCGGGTCACTGGGCAGCACGCCGTCCTTGACCGGCAACACCTCGAAAGCCCAATCCGGCCGCAGAGGCTGCAGCAGCTGGACCACCTTTTGCCCATCGTTCGGGAAATGCGCAGCAAACGCCGAGGTGTCGTTGTTGGTCAGCAAAACGGCGATATGCAGGTTCGACAGGGTCATCGGGTTTCTTTCAAACTCACAGCCATGCTAGTCACTAGGCACGCTAAGCACTATCAAGTTTGGGCACCGCACACCCCGGGTTTTCACGAAAAAGCCAGTGACACCGGAACAGGCACACTCGGGGACATGCCCCGCACGCTGTTTTGGACCTTTGATGAGCCCACTCACCCCTGAATCGCCCTGGGTCCAGGTGCTCGACACCCACGACATGGACCAGCACGCCCTGGCCCAACAAGGCTGGGCGCTGCAGTACGAGCAGCTCTCGCCCGGTCAGTTCAAGGGGCGCATCCACCAAGTGCAGCTGCCCGGGGTGACGCTGTTGCGCGAAGACACCAGCATCGCCTTGCGCCAGCGCGGACAGCTGCACGAGAGCGTCTATGGCTTTGCCATGGCTTTGCAGGACTCCCCCGACCTGTTTTTCAACGGACAGCGGGTGCCGGCCCACGCCATCATGTGCGGTAAAGGTGACGAGGTGGACCTGACCACCCCGCCCCACTTCACCCTGATCGCGGTGGTGGTCGAGCGCAGCCTGCTCAACCCGCTGTGGGAGCGGATGTACCAAAAGCCTCTGGCGCACTGGCTAGAAAAGCAGCTGGTCCTGCAAACCACCGACATCAAAGCGCAGAACCTGCGTGACCTGCAGCTGACCGTGCTGGACCAAGCCAGCGCCTTGGCGCACCGCCAGCACGACCCACAAGCCTTGCGACAGCTGCGCGACGAGATCCTGATGGAATGGCTTGAAGCCCTGCCCGCACAAGTCGACACCTCCGAGCTGCCCAACCTGGAGCGGCGCAAAAAGCTGGTGGACAGGGCCTGCGAGCTGATGATGGGCCATGCCGACGAGCCCCTGTCCATCCTGGAGGTGTGCAGCCGTGTGGGCACGAGTCGGCGCAAGCTCAACTACTGTTTTCAGGACGTACTGGGCACGACCCCGGTCAAATACCTGCGCTCGCTGCGGCTGAACGGGGTGCGCCGAGCCCTGCGTCAGGCCGCGCCCGGCGTCACCATCCAGGACATCGCTTCGCACTGGGGTTTTTGGCACCTGAGCCAGTTCGCACAAGACTACAAGAAGCTGTTTGGCGAACTGCCATCGGTGACCTTGCGCCCAAAATAAATGCGCTGGAATGTCAACTGAATCGGCGCTCTTTGAATCAAAAAGACCAGTGGCTGGTTTTCAGGAAAGCTTTCGACGCATCAACCAGACACCGCCCAGCATCATGGGCACACACAGCCACTGGCCCATGCTCATGCCCAGGCTCAAGAGACCCAAGTGCGCATCGGGCTCGCGAAAGAATTCGGCCACGAAGCGGAAAAAGCCATAGCCCAGTAAGAATGCACCCGAAACTTGGCCCGTGGGTCGGTCCTTGCGGGC
>JANQXJ010000213.1:4460-14516 GCA_030729445.1 Limnohabitans sp.
ATTTCGAGCGGGTTGGACAGGTAATAAGCGGGTTTGTAAAACAGGCAGTAACCCACGCGCCCACCCAAAATGACGCCCAGCACACCCAAAAACAGGATGTCTTCCACATCGCGTTTTTGCCATTGCGGCAGGTGTTTGAAGGGCGCATGGCCCAGACGCCGCACGCCCAGCCAGAAAAACAGGCCAAAGGCGGCCAAATAGGTCAGGCCATACCAATGGATGGCCAAGGGGCCCAACTGCAGGGCGACGGGGTCAATTTGAGGATGGATCAGCATGTCCGGATTGTGCACCGGAGATGCGCCCTCAAGGACACAAAGGCCTGGCAAGCGCCCGTTAGAATGTGGCGACCTTCTTTTGGGCTTCTACTGAGACACCACCATGAGCGACAAAATCATCCCGATCACCCCCATCAACAGCCGCAGCGCCAACATCACCGAGGGCAAATCGCGCGCCCCCAACCGGTCGATGTACTACGCCATGGGCTATGAACAGAGCGATTTCGTCAAACCCATGGTGGGCGTGGCCAACGGTCACAGCACCATCACCCCCTGCAACAGCGGTCTGCAAAAATTAGCCGATGCCGCTATTGAGGGCATCGAAGCCGCCGGCGGCAACGCCCAAGTCTTTGGCACCCCCACCATTTCGGACGGCATGGCCATGGGCACCGAAGGCATGAAGTACTCGCTGGTCTCCCGCGAGGTGATCGCCGACTGCGTAGAAACCTGCGTGCAAGGCCAGTGGATGGACGGCGTGCTGGTGGTCGGCGGTTGCGACAAGAACATGCCCGGCGGCCTAATGGGCATGCTGCGCGCCAACGTGCCCGCCATTTACGTGTACGGCGGCACCATTTTGCCGGGCCGCTACCAAGGCAAAGACCTGAACATCGTGAGCGTGTTTGAAGCCGTGGGCGAAAACGCTGCAGGCAAGCTGAGCGACGATGACCTGCTCGAGATCGAAAAGCGCGCCATCCCCGGCACGGGTTCGTGCGGCGGCATGTACACCGCCAACACCATGTCCTCGGCTTTTGAGGCACTGGGAATTTCTTTGCCCTATTCCTCCACCATGGCCAACGTGCACGACGAAAAAGTCGAATCGGCCAAAGAGTCGGCCCGCGTTTTGGTGGAAGCCATCCGCAAAGGCATCAAGCCGCGCGACATCGTGACCCGAAAGGCCATCGAAAACGCTGTGGCCGTGATCATGGCCACCGGGGGCTCGACCAATGCGGTGTTGCATTTCTTGGCGATTGCCCACTGCGCAGGTGTGGAGTGGACCATCGACGATTTCGAACGCATCCGTCAGCGCACGCCCGTTTTGTGTGACCTCAAGCCCAGCGGCAAGGCCTTGGCGGTCGATTTGCACAAGGCAGGCGGTATTCCGCAGGTCATGAAAATTTTGCTCAATGCTGGTTTGCTGCACGGCGACTGCATCACCATCACCGGACAAACCATCGCCGAGGTCCTCAAGGATGTGCCTGACGCCCCGCCCGAGCAAAGCGTCATCCACACCATCGATAACGCCATGTACAAACAAGGCCACCTGGCCATCCTCAAAGGCAACCTGTCACCTGAAGGCGCCGTAGCCAAGATCACCGGCCTGAAAAACCCCGTCATCACCGGCCCAGCCCGTGTGTTCGACGACGAGCAATCGGCCCTGCAAGCCATTTTGGCGGGCAAGATCCAAGCAGGCGATGTGATGGTCTTGCGTTACCTCGGCCCCAAAGGCGGCCCAGGCATGCCCGAAATGCTGGCCCCCACGGGCGCCCTCATCGGCGCAGGTCTGGGTGAAAGCGTGGGTCTGATCACCGACGGCCGTTTCTCCGGCGGCACCTGGGGCATGGTGGTCGGTCACGTTGCACCCGAAGCGGCAGCAGGCGGCACCATCGCGTTTGTGAATGAAGGCGACAGCATCACCATCGACGCGCACAAGCTGATTCTGGAGCTGAACGTGCCCGAAGCCGAACTGGCCAAGCGACGCGAAGGCTGGAAAGCCCCCGAGCCCCGTTACACCCGTGGCGTTCAGGCCAAATTCGCTTTCAACGCATCGAGCGCCAGCAAAGGCGCTGTGCTCGACCTGTACTGATGCTGGTTTAAAACAAGCAAAAAAGCCGCTGAAAAGCGGCTTTTTTGTGGGTTACTGGCGCCAGTTCAGGCGCTTGGACAGCCCCAGGCCGCCCTCCAGCTCCAATCAAAGTCCGATGGCGGCAATACCAGCTTTGGCAATCTGCGCGTCTTCGTTCGACTTGACACCACTTACACCCACCGCGCCCAAGCAAAAGCCGTCTTTCATGATCGGCACACCGCCTTCGAGCATGCCTTGGATCGATGGGGCTGACAAAAAGGATGCGCGTCCACCATTGATCACGTCTTCATAGACTTTGCTCTCACGGCGACCCAAGGCCGCCGTGTGTGCTTTGGACGGGGCAATGTGCGCCGACACCGGCGGGGCACCGTCCAGACGGGCGAAGTGGAGCAAATGACCGCCCATGTCGACGATGGCGATGCTGACCGCCCAGTTGTTTTTCAGGGCTTCGGCTTCGGCCGCAGCGGCAATGGCTTTGACATCGGACAGTTCAAGGCAAGATTGTGTTTTCATGGGGGTAAGGTGCTGAAAAAATGAAAAGCTCAAGCATACACGCGCACCGCCTGCCGATTGCCCACCCCCAGTGCAAAACTGATTCACCCAGATAACCCCATCATCTGCCGGAAATCACTCCTTCGTTTACCAAGCGCAGGTGTGAGCCATACAATGGCAGAACCTTTTTTAAAGGCTTTTTCAGGAGATACACCATGAGCGACCTTCGCACCCTCAATTCCGCCGGCTGGGGCCATGTGGACCTGGCGGCACGCAACCGCGTTCTGCGTAACACCTATTGGCTGCTGGCCCTGAGCATGCTGCCCACCGTGCTGGGTGCCTGGGTTGGCGTGAGCACAGGGATCACCCAGTCACTCACCGGCTTCTTGGGCTTGGTGGTGTTCTTGGGCGGCGCCTTCGGTTTCATGTACGCCATCGAGAAAACCAAAAATTCTGCTGCGGGCGTGCCCGTGCTGCTGGCTTTTACCTTCTTCATGGGCCTGATGCTCTCGCGCATGATCGCCATGGTGCTCGGCTTCAAAAACGGTGCCGACCTGGTGATGACCGCCTTTGCGGGCACCGCAGGCGTGTTCTTTGTCATGGCCAGCCTGGCCAGCGTCATCAAACGTGATCTGTCCGGCATGGGCAAGTGGCTGTTTGTTGGCGCCATGGTCTTGATGGTGGGCGGCATCATCAACGTGTTTGTGGGCTCCACTGCAGGCATGCTGGTCCTCTCGACCTTGGCCATCGGCATCTTCAGCGCCTTCTTGCTGTATGACCTCAAGCGCATCCTGGATGGCGGCGAGACCAACTACATCAGCGCCACCTTGGCCCTTTACCTGAGCGTCTTCAACATCTTCCAAAGCCTGCTGGCCTTGTTGGGCATCATGGGCGGCGAACGCGACTGATCTGCATTGCGCACATTAAAAAAGGCTCCCTCGGGAGCCTTTTTTAATGGTCACAGGCCTCATCGTGGCCTGTATGCAGCTTGGCCCATATCAAGCCAGCTCGAACACCGCCATGCTCTCGACGTGCGCCGTGTGCGCAAACATATTGACCACCCCTGCGGCCACGCAGCGGTAGCCTGCACGGTGCACCAAAATGCCCGCATCCCTTGCCAGCGTGGCGGGGTTGCAGCTTACATAAACAATCCGCTTGGGCGGTGTCCAGCCTTGGCGCAGGTCCTGGTTTTCATGCAACTCGGCCAAGGCCTTGCTAAGGGCAAAAGCGCCTTCGCGAGGCGGGTCCACCAACCATTTGTCAGCGGTGCCATCGGCCACCAGCATATCGGGCGTCATCTCAAACAAATTACGCGCCACAAATTGTGTGGGGGCCAAGGTCTGACCTTCGGGCCTTGTGGTTTGGTTGCGGGCGTAGTTGTCGCGTGACCGCGCGACCAAAGTCTCGGCCCCTTCAATGCCGAGCACCTCCCCCGCTTGGGTGGCTAAGGGCAAGGTGAAGTTGCCCAAGCCGCAGAACCAGTCGATCACCCGTTCAGACTTTTGCGCTTGCAACAGGCGCAGCGCACGGGCCACCAGCACGCGGTTGATGAAAGGGTTGACTTGGGTGAAGTCGGTGGGTCGAAATGGCATGGTGATGCCAAAGTCGGGCAGACCGTAACTCAGTTGCACGCCACCCTCGTCCAGCAAATGCACCGTGTCCGGGCCTTTGGGCTGCAGCCACCACTGCACCTGGTGCTCGGCGGCAAATGCCCGCAACAAGGCTTTGTCGCCCTCACTCAAGGGCTCCAGGTGGCGCAGCACCAGGGCCGTGACCTCGTCGCCGCAAGCCAGCTCCAACTGGGGCAGGGTTTCGCGGGCCTCCATCTGCCCAATCAGGGCCCGCAATGGCAGCAGCAAGCGGCTGACATGGGGCGGCAGAACCGGACAAACTTTCATGTCGGCGATGTAGCGGCTTTTGCGTTCGTGAAAGCCGATCAGCACTTCGCCTTTTTTGATCACGTAGCGCACCGACAGTCGGGCGCGGTAGCGGTAGCCCCAAGTCGGCCCCTCGATCGGGCGCAACAGGGTTTCAGATTTGACCTTGCCCAGGTGCCAGAGGTTGTCTTCGAGCACGCGTTGCTTGATGGCCACTTGGGCCGAGGCCTCCAAGTGTTGCATCTTGCAGCCGCCGCAGGCCCCTGCATGCAAACCGAAATTAGGGCACCCCGGCCGCACGCGCTGCGATGACTCGTGGTGGATCTGGGTGACAGTGCCCTGCTCCCAGTTGTTCTTTTTGCGGTGCACGTTGACCGACACCAACTCAAAAGGCAAGGCGCCTTCGATGAACACGACTTTGCCGTCAGGTCGGCGGGCGATGCCTTGGGCATCCATGTCCAGGGAGCCAACTCGCAACCAGCCCTCGGGCAGGTCGGCGCTGGAGTGGCTGGGTTCGTCGGCGTGGGCTTGGGATAGGGAAATGTCTGGATCGCTCATGCCCTGATTGTCTCAGGATGTGAGTCCAGTCTTGAGGGCCGAGCGAACAGTTACACAGCTTCGTGTGAAGCTACAGCCGCAGCCCGGAGCCTCAACGCGCGGAGAGGTACTTGGCCGGGTCCACCGGTTTGCCTTGACGGCGGATCTCGAAATGCAGCTTGACGCGGTCGGCATCGGTCTTGCCCATTTCGGCAATTTTCTGACCCTTGCGCACTTTCTGGTCCTCCTTGACCAGCAAGGCTTGATTGTGGGCATAGGCCGTCAAAAAGGTGTTGTTGTGCTTAAGGATGATCAGGTTGCCATAACCGCGCAAGCCTGCACCGGCATACACCACCTGGCCGTCTGCGGCAGCCAACACCGGGTCGCCAGCATTGCCGGCAATGTCGAGGCCCTTGTTTTTGGCCTCATCAAACCCAGCGATCACGCTGCCACTGGCAGGCCAGGCAAAACCCAATCCGTCGTCATTGGCAGAGGGTGCGGTTGTGGGCGCTGGCGCTGGCTTGGCGGGTGTCGCCACGGGGGCCGTGCCGCCAATCGGCTGCACAACCACGCCACTGGCTTCGACCTTGGCGCCTGGCGGCGCGACACGCAAAACCTGCCCCACTTCGATCAAGTTGGCATTGTCTAGATTGTTCCAGCTGACCAAATCGCGCCAAGTCTGGCCGTGGTCCAAGGCAATGCGGGTCAAGGTGTCGCCGCGTTGCACAGTGTGGTAGCCCGGTTTACCCGCGTTTTCTGCGCCTGGCATGACCCTCACCGCCTCAGCCGCTGGCACTGAGGCTGAGGCACTCACTTTGGGGCTGGTGCCGCGTGTTTCCACCGGTGCAGGCGCACGCGGGGATGAGGTACACCCGGCCACCAGCATCAGTGCCAAAACTGCGAGCCAAAAACGGGAAAATTCACGAAACATCATCCGGTGCCATTCCTTCATGCAATCCCCGATTTTAGAGGTACAAAGTGAACCGCCTCCAAAACTTGTCGATCAAAACCCGAGGCAGTTTTGCGGATCACCACCAAGGCCTGCTGACCCGAGGAGGTGACCGTGGGGGCCACCAGCCTGGCACCCTCGGCCAATTGCTCCAACCAGACCGATGGCACGTCCTCGCCACCGGCCGCCGAAATGATCCCGGCGTAAGGCGCCCCTTTTGGAAAGCCCAGCATGCCGTCGCCCAGCATCAGGTGCACATTCGGCAAGCGAAATGGCAGCAGGTTCTTTTTGGCTTTTTCGTGCAAGCCACGCAGGCGCTCGATGCTGTAAACCTCTGAAGCCACGCAGCTCAGCACCGCCGCTTGGTAGCCGCAGCCGGTGCCAATTTCAAGCACCCGCCCCAGCTTGCCAGGCGCATCTTGCCGCAGCAACTCGATCATGCGGGCCACCACATTCGGTTTGGAAATCGTTTGCCCCAAACCGATGGGCAAGCTGGTGTCCTCGTAAGCTTGCCCCACCAAGGCGGATTCGACAAAACGGTGCCGCTCCACCTGGCCCATGGCTTGTAAAACCCACGGGTCTTGCACGCCTTGTTCGGCCAATTTGGCCACCATTCGGGCACGCACCGCACTTGAATCCAAACCCAGACCGCTGGACATTGGCATGGCAGAAACCGCTGCAAGCCGCCCCGGGCCCGGGACAGCGCTGGGCTGCGCGTTGTGCGCTACCTGCCCTGCTGGAGGGCGAGGACTGGCTTGGACCGGCTTTGGGCTCAAAGTGGCCGCAGACCGGTCCCCGGCAGGAGGCAATTTGGCAGGGAAGCTGGGCCTGGGTTTCATGCACCATCCTGTTGCCACAGCCGCGCGCAGGTCTGGCTCCAGGCCTGCAGGTGATCGTGCTCGGTCAAATCGACCTTCAAAGGCGTGACCACGACATGCCCCAAATCAGCCGCATGGAAATCGGTTCCGGCACTGTCGTCCATGGCCGCACCGGCTGCGCCAATCCAGTACATGGTCTGGCCCCTGGGGTCCACCTGGGTGATGACCGGCTCGGCCGCATGTCGACGCCCGAGGCGACACACCTTGGGCGGCTTGATCTGATCCAAAGGCAAGTTGGGAATGTTCACATTCAGCAACCACGGACGTGTGCCAATCAAACTCTGGTCCATCATTTGCTGGACCATGCGCGCAACGGTGCTGGCCGCAGCATCCAGATGCGCCCAGCCTTTGTCGATTTGCGACACCGCGATGGCCGGAATGCCAAACAAATACCCCTCCATGGCCGCGCCCACCGTGCCCGAATACAAGGTGTCATCGCCCATATTGGCACCGTTGTTGATGCCCGAGATCACCAAGTCCGGGCGATAGCCGAGCAAACCGGTCAGGGCGATGTGTACACAGTCCGCGGGTGTGCCGTTGACGTAGCGGAACCCGTTTTCGGCCCGGTTAACGTACAGCGGTGTGTGCAGGGTCAAGGCATTGGATTTGGCGCTGTTGTTGTGCTCTGGGGCCACCACTTCAACATCGGCAATGGCCTGGAGTGCCGCGTGCAAGGCGACGATGCCGTCGGCCCGAAAGCCATCGTCGTTGGAGATCAGGATTTTCATACGTGAGCGGTTGTTCAATCGGCCATTGTAGGGCGATGTCGCTTCGGGACAGGCACCACGGTTGGATCCGCATTGGGGGCAAAACCGGGTCATGCAGCGGCTCTGGGCAGAAGGTCGCTACGGGGACATGAAGGGCAGCGCCTGACTGCCTAAGATCAACATTTTTGACCCCTGATTTCATTTGGAGACACGGCATGCATGCTTGGCTTTGCGAGAACCCCACGGGCGTAGACGCCCTCACCTGGAAAGAACTGCCCACCCCCACACCCGGGCCCGGCCAGGTGCTCATCCAGATTGAAGCGGCCAGCCTGAATTTCCCCGACCTGCTGATCGTTCAAAACAAATACCAAATGAAGCCCGAGTTGCCCTTTGTGCCGGGCTCCGAATACGCGGGCAAGGTGCAAGCCTTGGGCGAAGGTGTGACGCACCTCAAAGTCGGGCAGAGCGTGGCCTGCCTGTCGGGCACTGGCGGCTTTGGCACCCACACTCTGGCCCCGGCCAAACTGTGCATGCCTTTGCCTGCCGGTTTTCCGGCCACCGATGGTGCGGCCTTCATCATGACCTACGCCACCTCGCACCATGCCCTGGTAGACCGCGCCGCCCTCAAAGCGGGCGAAACCGTGCTGGTGCTCGGCGCTGCTGGCGGCGTGGGCACGGCGGCCATCCAGATTGCCAAAGCCATGGGGGCCAAAGTCATTGCGGCGGCATCCTCCGACGAAAAATGCGCACTGTGCACCACACTGGGCGCCGATGCCACCATCAACTACAGCACCCAAAACCTGCGCGAGGCCCTGAAAACCCTGACCGAAGGCAAAGGCCCCGACGTGGTGTATGACCCCGTGGGCGGCGATCTGGCCGAGCCCGCCTTCCGCTCCATCGCCTGGCGCGGGCGCTACTTGGTGGTGGGCTTTGCAGGCGGCCCCATCCCCTCGCTGCCACTGAACCTGACATTGCTCAAAGGCGCATCACTGGTGGGTGTGTTTTGGGGCGACTTTGCCAGACGCGAACCACAAGCCAACGCAGCCATGATGGGCGAGCTGGCCCAGTGGTACGGTCAAGGCAAGATCAAACCCGTGCTGGACCGCACCATGGCCATGAACGAACTCAAAGCCGCTTACACCTTGATGGGTTCGCGCAGCGTCATGGGCAAGCTGGTGATGGTCAACTGATCGGCTGCAAACTGCCCCTCATCGAGGGGCAGTGCCAAAGAAAAAAGCCCGTGAGACGCATCTCACGGGCTTGGTTCTGGCGGAAACGGAGGAAACCATCCGCCATAACCATGAAGTCTCATACAGACCCAAAATCAAATAAACATATTACTCGTCAGATACTTAGCTCAATTTTAGTTCCAGATAGACCCTTGTAATTCCACATCATCCCCTAACATATGGCCTACAGAATTGTTGACGCCGATGCCAAATTGACCACCTGTGCCGACTTTGACTGACCAGGGGAGATGGCCTTAAACCCGCCTAGACACTGGGATTTTCTGCTTCTAGGCTGGTCATTGAGTTTCGGCACACCTGGTCAAATTAGCGTCGGCGCCTACAGGCAATTACCTAAAACAGGCATAAATCCTGCCCATCCCGCCCTACCCCCCTTGTGTAAATCCTGCCCAAGCTCATCATCCTATGAACACAACTACATGCCAATGAAGTTCAAGGCGCAAGGAGTCCTGTGTCAAATGCAATCGAAAGAACGTATGGAACCCACTTTTACCCAGTTCCGCGAGCCGCGCATCTTGGTCTTTGGCCAACACAGCTGCAATCAGTGCACTGCCAAATCCAAGCGCAGTGGTGCGCGGTGCCTTGCGCCGGCTGTTAAAGGTAAGTCAGTTTGCAGGATGCATGGGGGGAAGTCCACAGGCCCAAGAACCGAGGAAGGCCGCAATCTCTCCATTAGCGCTAAGTTGGTACACGGAGCAGCAACCAGAAAAATACGCCTGGCACACAAGATTGCAATGATGGGCTTAAGGGCCCTAGAAAAAAACGCGCAAAAAAACGGAATTCCTTGGGGAAAAAAAATCCAAGGTCGAAAACCTTGCTGACATGTGGGACCAGGATGGGTGGACTACTGACAGCCCCCCCTACATACAGCCTATGACAGCATTTATTTCAAGGCTACCCGCCCTTACAAGTCAAACACCACAACTTCTGCACTTGCACCTAAGCGCATCGGCAGCAAGGATGTCCCCACCCCGCGTGAGACAAACAAAGAGCAGCCAGGAACATCGTAAAAACCAGCAACAAAGCGGCCGCTCCCTCGAGGCCTGATGGGCGCCCACCCGCCCAAAGTAAACTGCCCGCCGTGCGTGTGACCCGCTAGGCACAGGTCGAAATGTCGATTGGTCATCCGCTTGGTCACTTCAGCTTGGTCAAAGAATGCGGGTGAATGTTGAACTACCACTGTCAGTGCGCTCTTGCCATTTGCGGCAGCATCCAGCAGCTGTACGTCAGGGCGACCAGCCGTCAACGCGTGAAGCTCGAGGCCTTATCCGTAAGTCAAAGGCATGGGCT
>JANQXJ010000214.1 GCA_030729445.1 Limnohabitans sp.
ACGCAGCAAGCGCTCCAGGCCCGCGCGGTCTTGCGCCGCAATGCACACGCTGGTGTCCACCGAAAACCCGCTGTGCCGGTAGGCCAGCATCTCTTTGGCCTCGAAACCCTCCAGCAGGCCCCGCCCCACAAAGGCACGCAAGATGCGCCGACGCAAGCTGGCCTGCGCTTGGCCCACGGCATCCGCAGTCACGCCGGTGGCGGGGTGGAAGATGATGCGCGGTGGTTCCTGGCCACCCGCCACTTCTTCAAACGCGCCATCGACTACACAAACGTGGAAATGCACGTGCTCGTTGAGGCTGGAGCCAAAGCGGTGGATGAAGGCGACTGCGCCGATGTGCAAAGCTGCCTTGTTTGGGCTCTGCGCACCAGGGCTGTTGGCTTGCAGGGTTTGCTCAATCACCCGCAGGAAAATACGCAGCACCATGTCTCGTAGTGCTCGGCCACCGTTTGGTACAGCAGCGTGCGTTCGGGGTGGCGCGGGTTGTAGAGCTTGGGTTTGGGTTTGGATGCAGCGGGCATGGATACTGTGTAAATACACAGTATTTTGCAGTTTTCTCCTCAGCCGGGCGCACCAAAAAAAACGGCCCAGGGATCGCTCCCTGGGCCGTTTTTCATGAGGTCAGCGCCGAAGCTCAGACCGTCGCGTTTTTCGCGTTGTCCACGTACTCTTCAATTTGGTTGAAGTTCAGGTACTTGTAGATCGCAGCGCCATCCTTGTTCACGATGCCCATGGCTTCGTGGTACTCGGCGACGGTGGGGATGTGGCCCAGCTTGGACGCAATCGCCGCCAATTCGGCCGAGGCCAAGAACACGTTGGTGTTTTTGCCCAAGCGGTTGGGGAAGTTGCGCGTCGAGGTGGACACCACCGTGGCGCCTTCGCGCACCTGGGCTTGGTTGCCCATGCACAGCGAGCAGCCGGGCATCTCGGTGCGGGCACCAGCGGCGCCGAAGTTGGCGTAGTGGCCTTCTTTGATCAGCTCGCTCTCGTCCATCTTGGTCGGTGGGGCGACCCACAGCTTGACGGGGATGTCGCGGCTGCCGCCGAGCAGCTTGGCCGCGGCGCGGAAGTGACCGATGTTGGTCATGCACGAACCGATGAACGCTTCGTCGATCTTGGTGCCGGCCACGTCGGACAAGAACTTGGCGTCGTCCGGGTCGTTGGGGCAGCACAGGATCGGCTCTTTGATCTCGTTCATGTCGATCTCGATGACGTGTGCGTACTCGGCATCTTTGTCGGCTTCGAGCAGCTCGGGCTTGGCCAACCAGGCTTCGACTTTCTCGATGCGGCGGGCCAAGGTGCGGGCGTCGGCGTAACCGTCGGCGATCATGTTCTTCATCAGCACGATGTTGGACTTCAGGTATTCCTCGACCGGCTCTTTGTTGAGCTTGATCGTGCAACCCGCAGCCGAACGCTCAGCAGACGCGTCGGACAATTCAAACGCTTGCTCGACCTTCAGGTTGGGCAGGCCTTCGATTTCCAAGATGCGGCCGGAGAACTCGTTGATCTTGCCGGACTTGGCCACGGTCAAGAGGCCCTTCTTGATGGCGTACAGCGGAATCGCGTGCACCAAGTCGCGCAAGGTCACGCCGGGCTGCATTTCGCCTTTGAAGCGAACCAACACGGACTCGGGCATGTCCAGGGGCATGACGCCGGTGGCGGCACCGAAGGCCACCAAGCCGGAGCCGGCGGGGAAGCTGATACCGATGGGGAAACGGGTGTGCGAGTCGCCGCCGGTACCGACGGTGTCGGGCAACAACAGGCGGTTGAGCCAGCTGTGGATCACGCCGTCACCAGGACGCAGGGCCACGCCACCGCGGTTGCTGATGAAGGCGGGCAATTCGCGGTGCGTCTTGACGTCGACCGACTTGGGGTAAGCGGCGGTGTGGCAGAAGGACTGCATGACCATGTCGGCGCTGAAGCCCAAGCAGGCCAAGTCTTTCAACTCGTCGCGGGTCATCGGGCCGGTGGTGTCTTGTGAACCCACGGTGGTCATCTTGGGTTCGCAGTAGGTGCCGGGGCGAACGCCTTGGCCTTCTGGCAAACCCACGGCGCGACCGACCATCTTCTGGGCCAGCGTGAAGCCGGCTTTGGTCGATGCGGGCACGGCGGGCAAGCGGAACACGGTGGACGCGGGCAAGCCCAAGAACTCGCGCGCCTTGGCGGTGAGCGAGCGGCCGATGATCAGGTTGATGCGGCCGCCGGCGCGCACTTCGTCAAACAGCACGTCGCTTTTGAGTTTGAACTCGGTGACGGTGGCGCCGTTTTTCACGATCTTGCCGTCGTAGGGCAGGATGTCGATGACGTCGCCCATCTCCAATTTCGACACGTCGACTTCAATCGGCAAAGCGCCGGAGTCTTCTTGGGTGTTGAAGAAGATGGGGGCGATCTTGCCGCCCAAGGTCACGCCACCAAAACGCTTGTTGGGCACAAACGGGATGTCTTGGCCGGTGGCCCAGATCACGCTGTTGGTGGCCGACTTGCGGCTGGAGCCGGTGCCGACCACGTCGCCCACGTAGGCCACCAAATGGCCTTTTTTCTTCAGGTCGTCGATGAACTGCATGGGGCCGCGCTTGCCGTCTTCTTCGGGCTTGAACGCCGCGCCGGTGCGGGTGTTCTTGAGCATGGCCAGGTAGTGCAGCGGGATGTCGGGGCGGCTCCAGGCGTCGGGCGCGGGCGACAGGTCGTCGGTGTTGGTCTCACCGGGCACTTTGAAGACGGTGACGGTGATTTTCTGTTCGACTTCGGGGCGGGTGGTGAACCACTCGGCCTCGGCCCAGCTTTGCATGACTTCTTTGGCCTTGGCGTTGCCGGCCTTGGCTTTTTCGGCGACGTCGTTGAAGAAGTCGAACATCAACAAGGTTTTCTTCAGGGCTTCAGCGGCCACGGCGGCGACTTCGGCGCTGTCGAGCAATTCGATCAGGGGGTGCACGTTGTAGCCGCCCACCATGGTGCCGAGCAACTCGGTGGCTTTGGCTTTGGAGACCAGGGCGACGCTCAGGTCACCGTGGGCCACGGCGGCCAAGAAAGAGGCTTTGACCTTGGCGGCGTCGTCCACGCCCGGTGGCACGCGGTGCGTGAGCAGGTCCATCAAAAAGGCGTCTTCGCCGGCGGGTGGGTTCTTGATCAGTTCGATCAGTTCGGCCACTTGTTTGGCATCCAAAGGCAGGGGCGGGATGCCCAAAGCAGCGCGTTCGGCTGCGTGTTCACGGTACGCTTTCAACATGGTTTTTTCTCCGGTCAGTCAAAGTCAATCGTTGGATTTGCCCGTGCCGGTTTTGTCAAACAGGCTGGGCTGCGGGTTGGTTTTCATGTCCTGGCCATAGGCCACTTGTTCGGGGTGTGCGCAATCGTCGGCCAAGCGTCGGCCTTTCTTCTGGTCCATCAGCATGGACTTGTTGGCCAGTTGCAGCCACACGGCACCGGCTTTTTTGTCCTCCAACCTCAGGGCACCGGTGGTGGTGTGCACGGGGTACATGCGGTATCGGAAGCCTTTGCCCTGGACATGGAAGAAACCAGGCGCAGCCGCATCGGCTTCGACGCGCACACTGGCCCCCATCTCACAAGGCATGAGGCCTTGGTGAATTTGCTGGGCAATGGCCAAATCTTGCGACACGGCATCGGAAGCCATAACAGGCGTCGTAGCGGCCAAACCTGGCGCCACAGTGTCTGGAGGCTGCACCGCAGCCAAAGCGGGTGCTTTGACCACGGCAGGCAGCACAACCGAAGTGGGCGCGTTGGGCGCATCAATGCGGGTGGTCTGCACATCCGTCCAGGCAGGCAGCGGCTGCATGGGCGAAGAAGCCCGGGCCTCGGGGGTCTGGGGTACCACAACATAGGCGGGCACGTTGTTTGTAGGGGCTACTGCAGCAGGCGGCAGTGAGCTCAGTGGCTTGACGGCTTGGTCCAAGGCAGCCGCTTGGGCCTGCGCCTGCGCAATTGCGCGGGCCTGCAGGAGTGCAGTGAGGTCGGCTGTAGCACGGGCCTTGGCCTGCGCTGAAGTTTCGGCGGGCTTGGCCTTTACCTTGGCACTGGCCTGGCCCTGGCTTTGCGCCCAAGAGGGCAGCAAGATCAGAGTGCATACCAGCACAACAAGGCCTTTGAACATGGACATCCCTTTGAACACAGCGGACATCATGACAGGCTGACCTCCATATTCGCGGGTGCCACGTCAAACAAAGCCTGCATCGGGGCGGGTAAATGGCGGCCGGTCTGGTGGGCTCGCTCGATCAGTTGCCAGAAAAAACGGTAACTGGCCCGGTCGTGCAATTGACCTGCATGGCTGATGGGGGCCCAGCTCGCTGCTTGCGCGGCCAAGATGATTTGACTGGCCTCGTCTACTTGTGCCTCGCTGGGCGCCATGGCCTCCAGGATGGGGCGGATCTGGTCGGGGTGGATGCTCCACATCCGGGTGTATCCCAATTCACGGGCCGCCTTTTGGGCCGCTGTGCGCATCGCTTCGGTGTTTTTAAACTCGGTGACCACGCAGTGCGAAGGCACTTTGCCGTGGGCATGGCAGGCGCTGGCGATTTCGAGCTTGGCACGCAACACCAAAGGGTGAGTGAATTGCCCGTGGATGCCCATGCCTTCGGCAGGAATAGCACCCGCATGAGCGGATACAAAATCCATCAGGCCAAAACTGATCGACTGCACGCGTGAATGGGCGGCGATGTCAAAGGCCCGATGCACGGCAGCAGGCGACTCGATCAACACATGCATCGGCAAGTGCGCTGCTCCGGCAGCGGCCAAGGCGGCTTCAGCGCGGTTCACATCGGCCACACTCTCGACTTTGGGCACCATGATGTGCGTTAAAACATGGCCCGCCCGGCCCGCGATGTGGCTGATATCGGCTTCAAAACTGGGGTGGTCCACCGAATGGACCCGCACCGCAATCCGCGCGTCGGCGCGAGCGGCTTGGGTGGCCAGTGCCAATTCGGTCACCAATGCCGCGTGTTCGGCTTCTCCACCTACGGGCGCACCGTCTTCGCAGTCTAGGGTGACATCAAAGACACAGGTGCCAAACTCTTGCGTCATGTCGGCCTGCAACTGCAGGCTTTTGCGCATCCGAGCCTCCACTCCGCTGTAATGGTCACACACCGGCAGCTGCACGCTCCCGGCTTGTGCCCCCAGCAAAATGTGGCGCGGATGACTCACTTTAAAGACTCGGCCCTGAATCAGATCAGGTGCGCCACGCCCGCTTGCTCGTCGGTCAACTCTTTCAGAGTCTTGTCGATGCAGCCTTGGCTGAAGGCGTCGATTTCCAGACCTTCAACGACTTTGTACTCGCCGTTTTCGCAGGTGACAGGGAAGCCGAACATCACGTCTTTGGGAATACCGTACCAGCCTTGTGATGGGATGCCCATGGTGACCCACTTGCCGTTGGTGCCCAAGGCCCAGTCGCGCATGTGGTCGATGGCGGCGTTGGCAGCCGAAGCAGCCGAGGACAGGCCACGCGCTTCAATGATGGCCGCGCCGCGCTTGCCCACGGTGGGCAGGAACACGTTGGCGTTCCATTCCTGGTCGTTGATCATGGCCTTGACGGATTCACCGTTGATGGTGGCGAAGCGGTAGTCGGCGTACATGGTGGGCGAGTGGTTGCCCCAAACGCACAGTTTTTCAATATCGGCCACGGCTTTGCCAGTCTTGGCAGCGATTTGTGACAGGGCGCGGTTGTGGTCCAAACGCAGCATGGCTGTGAAGTTGCCGGGCTTCAAGTCCGGGGCGGCCTTCATGGCGATGTAGGCGTTGGTGTTGGCGGGGTTGCCCACGACCAGCACTTTCACGTCACGCGAAGCCACAGCGTTCAGGGCCTTGCCTTGAGCCGTGAAGATGGCACCGTTGATGGCCAGCAACTCGGCACGCTCCATGCCGGGGCCGCGTGGACGTGAGCCGACCAACAAAGCGTAGTCCACATCCTTGAATGCGGTCATCGGGTCGCCGTGGGCTTCCATGCCCACCAACAATGGGAATGCGCAGTCTTCCAATTCCATCATCACGCCCTTGAGCGCTTTTTGTGGGCCTTCGACGGGCACTTCGAGCAATTGCAAGATAACAGGCTGGTCTTTGCCCAGCATTTCGCCGGAGGCGATGCGGAACAACAATGCGTAACCGATTTGACCTGCTGCGCCGGTAACGGCAACGCGGACGGGCTTTTTGCTCATGGTGGAAAACTCCGAAGTGTTGAAAACAAGCGTTGCGGTCCGCTGCCAACATCCATGTCAGCAAGGCCGTCCGGCGCACCGGACCCGCGCTGGCGGTCTTTGTTCAGACAAAGCCACAAGTGCAAGCAAACAGCTTTCGAGTGTACCCGCGAAAACCCTGATTCGTCAATTTGTCTTATGTCTTATATAAGATATGATGGCACACTTGTCATGCACCTGAACCGCATGACCATTACGCCCCATGAACCACCCAGCGCCCCCCACCGACGCCCTCGCTGCCGAATCGCCGGCCACCACACCGGCGTTCAGCCCGCTTTACCAGCAAATCAAGGGCCTGATCCTTCAAAGCCTGCAAGCCAGCGAGTGGAAGCCCGGCGAAGCCATCCCCAGCGAAATGGAGCTGGCAGCCCGCTACCGGGTGAGCCAGGGCACGGTGCGCAAAGCCATCGATGAATTGGCCAGCGGACACCTGCTAATCCGCAAACAAGGCAAAGGCACCTTTGTGGCCACCCATGCCGAGCACCAGGTGCAGTACCGTTTTTTGAAACTGGTGCCCGATCGGGGCGACTTGAACACCGAAGGCCCCGCCCAGCGCGAGATCGTGGACTGCAAACGCATGCGGGCCTCAGCCGAGATCGCCCGTGCCTTGGCTTTGCGCTCTGGCGACACCGTGCTGCAAGTCAGGAGAGTTCTTTCGTTTTCAAATACACCCACCATTTTGGAAGACCTGTGGTTGCCCGGCACGCCTTTTAAGGGCATGACCGCTGAGCGCCTGGCCGACTACCACGGCCCCATGTACGCGCTGTTTGAAACCGAGTTCGGTGTGCGCATGGTGCGTGCACAAGAAAAGATACGTGCAGTGTTACCCGACAAGGCCCAAAGGGAATTGCTAAAACTGCCCCCCCACACACCTTTGCTCAGCGTGGAGCGCATTGCCTACACCTACAACGACACCCCGATGGAGCTGCGGCGCGGCTTCTACCGCACCGACACCCACCACTACCGCAACGATTTGAACTGACCCGAGAAGGACATGAACGTCTTGTAGAAGACTGTCGCTGAAATGCTCGCGTCAGTTTGCTGCGTTGCAATAGAATCCATCGGCTTGTTACCTAAAACTCGAACGCGTTACAACAGAAAGTACCCACATGACTGAACTCGCACGCAAGCGGCCTGAATTCCGCAACATCAACGCCCTGAAAGACTTGCCTTCATACCGCCTACCGGTTGCCGGCATTGTTTCGATCTTGCACCGCATCAGCGGTTTCCTGATGTTCTTGCTCATGCCACTCTTCATCTGGCTGTTTGACAACTCCATCACGTCAGAAGTCTCGTTTGCCAAACTTTCTGCCGCCTTTGGTGTAGGCATCGGCTTCGTGCCCGGCTGGTTCTTCAAGCTCTTGGCCCTGGCCTTGATCTGGGCTTACTTGCACCACTTCATCGCGGGCGTGCGCCACATTTACATGGATGCCTTCCATGCCGTGACCAAAGAATTCGGCAAGTCCTCTGCCGTGGCCACCATGGTGTTGAGCCTGGGCTTGACCGCCGTGCTGGGCGCCAAGCTGTTTGGCATGTACTGATCTCTCCGCCCCTCACTCAAAACAACAAGGAAACTGACCTATGTCGTCCGTGAATTACGGCTCCAAACGCATCGTGACCGGTGCTGGCTATGGCTTTCGTGACTGGCTGGCCCAACGTGTGACCGCCGTCCTGATGGCGCTCTTCACCGTGGTCTTGCTGGCCCAAGTGATCTTCACCTCTGGCCCCGTAGGCTACGAAGAGTGGGCAGGCATTTTTGCGTCCCAGTGGATGAAGGTCCTGACCTTCTCCGTCATCATCGCCCTGCTCTACCACGTGTGGGTGGGCATGCGTGACATCTGGATGGACTACATCAAGCCCTTGGCCTTGCGCCTGGCCTTGCACGTCTTTACCCTCGTCTGGCTGGTCGGCTGTGCCGGCTGGGCTGTTCAGGCCCTGTGGCGCCTGTGATGCGTCAGCCCTCGCCTGTTAATGCGCTGAAACCACACCAACCAAGATAAACCATGAGCTATACCAAAGACAAAATCACCACCCGCAAGTTTGACGTTGTCATCGTCGGCGCCGGTGGTTCGGGCATGCGTGCCTCGCTGCAGCTGGCCCGTGCTGGCCTCAATGTCGCCGTGCTGTCCAAAGTGTTCCCCACCCGTTCGCACACCGTGGCAGCCCAAGGCGGCATCGGTGCCAGTCTGGGCAACATGTCCGACGACAACTGGCACTACCACTTCTACGACACCATCAAGGGCTCCGACTGGCTCGGCGACCAAGATGCGATCGAATTCATGTGCCGTGAAGCGCCCAAGGTCGTGTACGACCTGGAGCACATGGGCATGCCTTTCGACCGCAACCCAGACGGCACCATTTACCAGCGCCCATTTGGCGGCCACACCGCCAACTACGGTGAAAAGCCGGTCCAACGCGCTTGCGCTGCGGCTGACCGTACAGGCCACGCCATGCTGCACACGCTGTACCAGCAAAACGTCGCCGCCAAAACCAGCTTCTTTGTGGAGTGGATGGCGCTCGATCTGATCCGCGACGCTGAAGGCGATGTGGTCGGTGTGACGGCCCTCGAGATGGAAACCGGCGACCTGCACGTTTTGCACGCCAAGACTGTGCTGATGGCCACCGGTGGCGCAGGCCGCATTTACGCCGCCTCCACCAACGCCTTCATCAACACCGGTGACGGCTTGGGCATGGCCGCTCGCGCTGGCATTCCTTTGGAAGACATGGAGTTTTGGCAGTTCCACCCCACCGGCGTGGCCGGTGCTGGCGTCTTGCTGACCGAAGGTTGCCGTGGCGAAGGTGCGATTTTGCTCAACAGCAACGGTGAGCGTTTCATGGAGCGCTATGCGCCCACCTTGAAAGACTTGGCACCTCGCGACTTTGTGTCGCGCTGCATGGACCAAGAGATCAAGGAAGGCCGTGGCTGCGGTCCCAACAAGGATTACGTGCTGCTCAAACTGGACCACCTGGGTTCTGAAACCATCCACAAACGCCTGCCCTCGGTGTACGAAATCGGCGTCAACTTCGCCAACGTCGACATCACCAAAGAGCCGATCCCCGTGGTGCCCACCATCCACTACCAGATGGGCGGTATCCCCACCAACATCAACGGCCAGGTCGTGACGCAAAACGCCACCGACCACAACGCCGTGGTCAACGGTTTGTATGCTGTGGGCGAATGCTCTTGCGTGTCGGTGCACGGCGCCAACCGCCTGGGCACCAACTCGCTGCTCGACTTGCTGGTGTTTGGCCGCGCAGCGGGCAACCACATCGTCGACTTCGCCTCCAAAACGAAGTCGCACAAGCCCTTGCCGGCAGACGCCGCTGACTACACCCTGAGCCGCTTGAACAAGCTCGAGGGCCGTGGCGGCGAATACGCCCAAGACGTGGCCAACGACATGCGTGCCACCATGCAATTGCATGCTGGTGTGTTCCGCACCCAAGCCTCCATGGACGAAGGCGTGCAAAAGATTGCTGCCATTCGTGAGCGTGTCAATGCCATCGGCCTGAAGGACACCTCCAAAGTGTTCAACACCGCCCGCATCGAAGCCCTTGAAGTGGACAACCTGATCGAGAGCGCGCAAGCGACCATGGTGTCTGCCGCTGCCCGCCGCGAGTGCCGTGGTGCACACACCGTGAGCGACTACGAGCGCCCCGTGGATGACGCCGTGGCCCCATTGGGCCGCGACGACGCCAACTGGATGAAGCACACCCTGTGGCACAGCGCCTCCAACAGCCTGACCTACAAGCCTGTGAAGCTCAAGCCCCTGACTGTGGACTCCGTCCCACCCAAGGTTCGCACCTTCTAAAGATTGTTCGGACCCCGCACCCAAGGTGGCGGTCCACCCACTGAATACACCAGGAGTTCTTTCATGACCCTACGCACTTTCCAGATCTACCGCTACGACCCCGACAAGGACGCCAAGCCCTACATGCAAACCATCCAGGTTGAGCTGGACGGCAATGAGCGCATGTTGCTCGACGCCCTGATGAAGCTCAAGGCCGTGGACCCCAGCATCTCCTTCCGCCGCTCTTGCCGCGAAGGCGTGTGCGGCTCGGACGCGATGAACATCAACGGCAAAAACGGTCTGGCATGTTTGACCAACATGAACACCCTGCCCGGCACCATCGTGCTCAAGCCCCTACCCGGCCTGCCCGTGATCCGCGACGTGATCGTGGACATGACCCAGTTCTTCAAGCAGTACCACTCGATCAAGCCCTACTTGATCAACAGCACCATCCCGCCCGAGACCGAGCGCCTGCAAAGCCCAGAAGAGCGTGACGAGCTCAACGGTTTGTACGAGTGCATCTTGTGCGCCAGCTGCTCGACCAGCTGCCCCAGCTTCTGGTGGAACCCCGACAAATTCGTGGGCCCAGCCGGTTTGTTGCAAGCCTACCGCTTTATCGCCGACAGCCGCGACGAAGCCACCGCCGAGCGCCTGGACAACCTGGAAGACCCCTACCGTTTGTTCCGTTGCCACACCATCATGAACTGTGTCGATGTTTGCCCCAAGGGTCTGAACCCCACCAAGGCCATCGGCAAGATCAAAGAAATGATGATCCGCCGCGCCGTCTGATGACCGTCACCCCCATCCTGGAAGACGCGTCACTGGTCGGCGCTGACCGCCTCGCCCCTTTGAGCGAGCGGTCGCTGAGCAAGCTGCGCTGGCGCAGCCGACGCGGCTTGCTCGAGAACGATTTGTTCATCGAGCGCTTTTTCAACCGCCATGCCGCTGCGCTGACGGTTGGCCAGGCCCGGGGCATGTATGTGCTGATGGACCTGTCAGACAACGATCTCATGGACTTGCTGCTGCGCCGCACGGAACTGCAGACCGAGATCAGCACCGAAGAGGTGCGTGAAGTCCTGGACATGCTGAGAGCCTGAGCCTGTAAAGGTTCATATCTGGAAACCAAGAGGAAACCCACCATGAAACTCGCCGATAACAAAGCCACCCTGTCGTTCTCCAATGGCAGCCCCAGCATCGACATGCCCGTGTACTCCGGCAATATCGGTCCGGACGTCATTGACATCCGCAAGCTGTACGCGCAAAGCGGCATGTTCACCTATGACCCAGGTTTCTTGTCCACGGCTTCTTGCCAGTCGGCCATCACCTACATCGACGGTGACAAGGGCGAATTGTTGTACCGCGGCTACCCCATTGAGCAGCTGGCCAACAAGGCCGACTACCTCGACACTTGCTACTTGCTGCTCAACGGCGAGTTGCCAGTAGGCCAGCAAAGCAAAGAATTTCATAAACTGGTCAACCAGCACACCATGGTCAACGAGCAGATGCAGTTCTTCCTGCGTGGCTTTCGCCGTGATGCACACCCCATGGCCGTTTTGACGGGCTTGGTGGGTGCTTTGTCGGCCTTCTACCATGACAGCACCGACATCAATAATCCCGAGCACCGCCACATCGCTGCGATCCGCTTGATCGCCAAGATGCCCACCATGGTTGCCATGGCCTACAAGTACGGCATTGGCCAGCCTTACATGTACCCGCGCAACGATCTGTCATATGCAGGCAACTTCCTGCGCATGATGTTTGGCACGCCTTGTGAAGACTACGTGGTCAACCCCGTGCTCGAGCGCGCCATGGATCGCATCTTCACACTGCACGCAGACCACGAGCAAAACGCCTCGACCTCCACCGTGCGCCTGTGCGGCTCGTCCGGCACCAACCCGTTTGCAGCCATCGCAGCGGGCGTGGCGTGCCTGTGGGGCCCTGCTCACGGCGGCGCCAACGAAGCCTGCCTGACCATGCTCGAAGACATCCAGAAAATGGGTGGCGTCTCCAAAGTCGGCGAGTTCATGAACCAGGTCAAAGACAAGAACTCCGGCGTGAAGCTGATGGGCTTTGGTCACCGCGTGTACAAGAACTACGACCCACGGGCCAAGTTGATGCAAGAGACTTGCGACGAGGTGCTGAAGGAACTGGGCCTGGAAAACGACCCCCTGTTCAAGCTGGCCAAAGAGCTGGAAAAAATCGCCCTGGAAGACGAATACTTCGTCAGCCGCAAGCTCTACCCCAACGTGGACTTCTACTCCGGCATCGTGCAACGCGCCATTGGCATTCCCGTGAACCTGTTCACTGGCGTGTTCGCCCTGGCCCGCACGGTCGGCTGGATCGCCCAACTGAACGAAATGATCAGCGACCCCGAGTACAAAATTGGCCGTCCACGTCAGCTGTTCACCGGCTCGGTGCGCCGCGACGTGCAGCGTTGATCGGTTTTCTACCGATTGCCCAAAGCCCGCCTTGTGCGGGCTTTTTTGCATCTACAGATCACGCACGCGGAGCCACCAAGATGCATCCACTGGGTAGTTGAGTATTCCAGAGCATCTACTGTCATGCACGCCTGCGCAAACGCATGGCCGATCCGCTCACAATGATCTGGGCGCCGCCATGGCCACCAAATCCGGCATGTGCGCCCACGTCATCAACTCAGCGGCGACATTCGCATCGGCTGAAAGCCATGCGCCATGCAAGTGCGGGGCGATGATGACAGGGGTGCGCTTTTCATCGCTGGGCTTGTGGAATTGGCGCATCACGGGATGCTCGTCGGCGTTCACGGTGAGCATGGAAAAGCTGACCACCCACTCGCCTGTAGCAGGGTCTTTCCATCGATCCCAAAGACACGCCATGCCAAACGGATCACCGGAGGCCAGCTGGATCTTCCAGCGCACAGCCTTGCCCGTTTCGTAGCTGGGTTCGTAAAAATCATCGACCAGCACCAGACCCCATTGCCGTTGCCGCCATGCACTGCGGAAGCTCGGCTTTTCTGCCACCGTTTCGCTTCGGGCGTTGTAGGTATGACGGCTGATCTTGTCGTCTTTGGCCCAACCGGGAATCAACCCAAATCTGGCCAAACCACAGGCCATGCGCCCGGACTGGTGGCTTTGAACGACCAAAGGTGCAGCGTAGCCCGGATAGGCTTCTTCAGGATAGCCCGAGGGCAAATCGACCCCCAGGTTGTCCTTGACCCATGGGGCGCGTTGGGTCGGCGTGAAATTGGTGCACATGCGCAAAATTCAAATATGGAAATACCTACCGATCTCAGCCATTACTTCACTGCCGTGTCACAAACTCAACCGATCGTCCGCCGCAGGCTGGCGAAAAAGAGTTCCGACTGTAGGCGCTCGCCGTTGGTCTGTTCCGCCACACGCGCTGCGAGCGCTGGGTCCACTGGAGTCAAAGACACACCTGTTGAGGCCGCCAGCACCTGTGCCTGGCAGGCACGCTCTAAGTAATAGAGGTCGTCATAGGCGTAATCAACCCGTTCACCACAGACGATGACGCCGTGGTTGCCCAAGAACACCACATCCGACCCTTGCATGGCGTGGGCGATGCGTTCCCCCTCGGTCATGTCCAAGGCCAGGCCGTTGTAGTGCACGTCCACCGCCAGGCGACCATGAAAGCGCATGGCGGTCTGCGAGAGGGTGGTGTCCAAGGCACGCGCCGCTGTCAAGGTGAGCGCGGTGGCGTAGGGCATGTGGGTGTGCAGCACCACCGATTTGCGCGCGATGCGGTGCACCGCCGCATGGATAAACATGGCCGTGGGCTCCACCGGGTGTGGGCCCGCCAGTTGCTCGCCCGCTGCGTTGCACATCACGATGTCGGCCGCTTGCACCTCACTCCAATGCAGGCCGCGCGGGTTGAGCAAAAACCAGTCGGCCTGGCCGGGCACCGCCACGCTGAAGTGGTTGCACACGCCCTCGCTCAGCCCCTGATGGGCAGCAGCACGCAAGGCCAACGCCAGATCGGCGCGCAACGGCAACAGGGCTTCATAGGTTTCATGGGCTTGCATGGGTTACTCCGGACTCTATGGGGTTGTGGGCAGCGGGTCACGCGGGGTGCGTGTTTCCGAACTTCGGACCCAAGAATACTGGAAGAGTACCAACAAGAAGAAAGACGGCAACCCCTGCTGCCTGAATGCCGATGGTTCGATAGGCGCTGCGTCTTGACTTGGCGCATCGCGGCCATCAGTCTGCCGTTGCTAGCAGGCTCGCTTTACGACCAGACCCAAGATTTGACCAGACATCAGCTTTTGACCGATCCAGCCATGCCGACTGCTATCGCGTACTCAGCAACGGCTCCAAGATCATCGGGTGAGCCACATGAAATCTGCAGACATAGGGCATGCTGACGTCTGAGGTACATCACTCAGGATAAAAAAAGCACTCAAAGTGACCTTTAAGTGCTTAATTTCATTGGGAATTTTTGGTGGGCGATGCAAGTTTCGAACTTGCGACCCCTGCA
>JANQXJ010000215.1 GCA_030729445.1 Limnohabitans sp.
GCATCGGGCTCAAAGCCGAATTCCTGCAAGTGCTGGCGCGAGATGCGGTTCATCTTGTTGATGGTCTCGATCATGTGCACCGGGATGCGGATGGTGCGGGCCTGGTCGGCGATGGAGCGGGTGATGGCCTGGCGAATCCACCAAGTGGCGTAGGTCGAGAACTTGTAGCCACGGCGGTATTCGAACTTGTCCACGGCCTTCATCAGGCCGATGTTGCCCTCCTGGATCAAGTCGAGGAACTGCAGACCGCGGTTGGTGTACTTCTTGGCGATCGAGATCACCAGGCGCAAGTTGGCCTCGATCATCTCTTTCTTGGCGTCGCGTGACGAACGCTCACCGGCGTTCATGCGCTTGTTGATGTCTTTGAGCTCATCGAGCGGCACCACCACTTGCGATTGCAGGTCCATCAGCTTTTGCTGCAGGTCTTGCACGGGCGGGATGTTGCGGCCCATGACGGCACTCCAACTCTTGCCTGCTGCAGCCTGCTTCTCGATCCATTTGAGGTTGAGCAGGTGCGACTCGACGCGCTTGCCGTTTTTGTCGCGGCCGCTGAAGTCGGCGATGAAGTTGTCTTGCGGGTAGCCGCATTTGTCCACAATGATGCGGCGCAGCTCGCGCTCTTTCTTGCGCACGTCGTCCACCTGGCCGCGCACCATGTCGCACAGCTTTTCAATGGTCTTGGCCGTGAAACGGATGGTCATCAGCTCTTCGGACAAAGCGGACTGGACCTTGTTGTAGGCGGGTGTGCCCCAGCCTTCTTTGTCGTAGACCTTGTGCACTTTTTCGAAGTACTCGGTGATGCGGTCAAAACGCTCCAGCGCCTGGTTCTTCAACTCTTCGAGCTTTTTAGTCAGCGCTTTGGAGCCGCCTTTGCCATCGTCGTCATCGGCTTCGTCGAATTCGTCGAAGTCTTCTTCGGCCACATAGTCGTCGGCTTCGTTCAGGTTGGCGAAACCATCCACCACGGTGGAGATGACGACCTTGCCTTCACGGATTTCACCCGCCATGCGCAAAATTTCGGCGATGGTGGCGGGCGATGCGCTGATCGCGGCCATCATGTTCATCAGGCCGCCTTCGATGCGTTTTGCAATCTCGATCTCGCCTTCGCGGGTCAAGAGTTCCACGGTGCCCATTTCACGCATGTACATGCGCACAGGGTCTGTGGTGCGGCCGAATTCGCTGTCCACGGTGGACAGGGCGGCTTCGGCGGCTTCTTCGGCTTCTTCTTCGGTCGAGCCCGTGGGCGCGTTGTCCGTGATGATCAGGCTCTCGGCGTCGGGCGTTTGCTCGTACACCGCCACACCCAAGTCGTTCAGGGTGGCGATCACCACTTCCAGCGTTTCAGCATCGACCAGTTTGTCGGGCAGGTGGTCGCTGATTTCGCCGTTGGTCAGGTAGCCGCGCGTCTTGCCCAGCTTAATCAGGGCCTTCAGGCGGTCGCGGCGCTGCTTCATTTCGGCTTCGGTCAGGACGGTTTCGTCCAAACCGAATTCCTTCATCAAGGCACGTTCCTTGGCCTTGCTGATCTTCATGCGCAGAGGCTTGACCTTTTCGCCTGTCTCCGTCACGTTGTCCGCGACAGGTTCGACTTGCAGATCGTCTTCGAGTTCGGCCAATTCATCCTCGAGGCTGGGCTCGGCGATGCTGCCTTTCTTTTTGGGGCCGCGCTTGGCGCCCGTGACGGCTTTTTTGGCCGCAGGTTTGTTGTCTTCTGCGGGGGCAGCCGCTTTGGCTGTTTTGGCGGCTTTGGCCGGCTTTTTCACTTCCACTTCGGCCGCAGCGTCTTTGGCTTTGGCGGTGGGTTTTTTCTCGATGGCTTCGGATTTCTTGGCGGGCACGGAGGCGGCTTTCTTCACAGGCTTGGCAGGAGTGGCCGGGGCTGCCGTGGCTTTGACTGAAGGCGTTGCTGCCTTGGGGGCCACTTTGCCCGCCGATTTGGCGGGTGTTTTGGCCGCCACTGGGGCGGGCACCTTGACAGGTGCTTTGGCTGGCGCTTTCGCCGCTGCTTTGGCCTTGGCGACGGGCGCTTTGGCTTTGGCAGCAGCCGTCTTGGCTACGATTTTGGATTTGGCAGGGGCCTGGGCAGGCTTCTTCGGCTTTTGAGCGGGCATGAACAACCTCGAGACACAAAAAGGGACAAGGAAACAGACACAGTCAGCGCCAAATACATCCCGGCGCGGGCGTGGGTTATGGCACAGAGTGAACCCTCAGATGGGTGTTCAATCTGCATTAGCAAGGTTGTGGGCGAACATTTGGAGTGCAGTCCTTGCGGAACGGTGACCTGCCCGCATGGGGGCGTCGCGTGGATGGCGTTGGTCTGGCCGGAGGTGCTGCTGTCGCGCTTGCCGAGAAATGTGGATTATAACTGTTTTTAAACCGTTTTAAGGCCGAACCTGGGCAACGAGGGCGCGGCCCCACAGCGAGTTTTGTTGGTCATGGGGCGTTTTTAAGTCAAGGCCACGGGTCTCAGTCGCTCTCGGCTTGCCTGAATTTCATCAAGGCCATCAGGCCGCCAGCGCTGTTGTTGAAGACAGAAAACGTGCCGCCCATGCGCTGCACGGAGCGTTCCACAATGGCCAGGCCCAGGCCCGAGCCGGTCGCTGCCGTGCGGGCGGCATCCCCTCTGAAGAAGGGTTGGGTCAGGTTTTTCAGGGTTTCTTCCGACACGCCGGGGCCTTGATCGCGCACGCGCAGCAGCACCCAGCCATCGTGCACACGGGCCACGATTTCGACGCGTGTGATGCCGTCAGCGGGGCTTTGTCCGTAACGCCGCGCGTTCTCCAGCAGGTTAGACAGCACGCGTCCCAGCTCCACGGGTTCTGCTTGCACCTGCAGATCTTCGCCCACATCCACCGTGATTTGCAGACGCGTGTTGTTGCGCCATGGCGTGATGCAACGGCTGATCACGCCAGACAACAGCACGGGTCCTAAGTCTGTCGGTTCAGGGCGGGCATAGTCCAAAAACTTGTCAATGATGTCGTCAAGTTGTTCGATGTCGGCCACCATCAACTCGCGGGTTTGTGCATCGTTGACACTCAGTTCAGTCTCCAGGCGCAAGCGGGCCAGGGGCGTGCGCAGGTCGTGCGAAATCCCGGCAAGCATCAAGGCGCGTTCGGCCTCGATCTTGGCCAATCGCTCGGCCATGCGGTTGAAACCGATGTTGACCTCTCGGATCTCACTGGTGGCGGCCTCCTCATCCAGTGGCGCACCGTGGAAGTGTCCTTCACGCACACGGCTGGCCGCGTGAGACAGGCGTTTGAGTGGGCGGTTGATCAGTCCTGCCATGAAAGCCGCACCACCTAAGGACAGCGCCGTGGTGAAGCTCAGCCAGATGAGCCAGGCGCTGCCCCCCAAGGGCTTCAAACGCGAGGGGTCCATTTGCAGCCAGTAACTGTCGCGCTCGATGCGAAAGCCAATCCACAAGCCATCCTCATCGTTCACGCTGGAGGCGATGAGGGTGCCAGGCCCCAGTCGATTGACCATCTCGTTGACCAAGCGGCTGTCCATGCCGGAATCGGTGAAGGCCACCATGCGGTCAGTGGGTTCACGCAGCTGGATGCGGACATCCTCCTCGTCAGCCAGCATTTCGATGAGCGACAGACGTGCGATTTCGTCGCTGTTTTTCAGCGCCGTTTTGGTCAGGTTGACCACCGTGGCAATTTGGTGGGCATTGCGCAGGATGCGTGGCTCGTATTCCTGCGTTTTGAACATCTGCAACCAAGCCACACTGCTGAAGAAAATCAGCAGGGCCAACAAAATGAAGGTACGCCAAAACAGGCTGAGTTTGACGATGGGACCTTCCGGTGCAGGGGCTGTCACCTCATCCGATGCAGTGGGCGCGGGTTTCACGGTTGTCCATCGGGCACAAAGACGTAACCCACCCCCCAAACGGTTTGGATGATTTTGGGCGAAGCCGGGTCGACCTCGATCATTTTGCGCAGACGGGAGATTTGCACGTCCAAGCTGCGGTCAAAGGGTTCGAACTCGCGGCCGCGTGCCAGTTGGGCCAGTTTGTCGCGGGTGAGCGATTGCCGGGGGTGTCTGGCCAAGGCCTTGAGCATGGCGAATTCGCCGGTGGTCAGGGGCATATCGACCCCGTTTTTGCTCAGCGATCTGTCGCCCAAGTCGAGCTTGAAGTGGCCAAAGGTGATGACCTCTTCATCGGTCGAGGGTGAGCCGGGCAGTTCGTTGACGGGTCTGCGGCGCAGCACCGCATGGATTCGGGCCAGCAATTCACGGGGGTTGAAGGGTTTGCCCAAGTAGTCGTCGGCCCCGATTTCCAGACCGTTGATCCGGTCCACGTCTTCGCCTTTGGCGGTCAACATGATCACGGGGGTTTTCACGCCGCTGGCCCGCAAACGCTTACAAATGCTCAGGCCGTCTTCGCCTGGCAGCATGAGGTCGAGCACCAACATGTCGATGGTCTCGCGCTGCAAGATGCGGTCAAGTGCTCGGCCGTCTTCGGCCAACAGCACGTCAAAGCCCTCTTGCGATAAAAATCGGCGCAACAGGTCACGAATGCGTGCGTCATCGTCCACGATGACGATTTTGTCCAAACGTTGAGAAGAGCTCATGCTTTTTATTGGGCTGTCCAGCCGCCGTCCATGTTCCAGGCCACACCGCGCACGTTGTTACCGGCAGCCGAGCAGAAGAACACGGCCAGCTCGCCCAGCTCTTCGGGCGTGGTGAATTGCATGGAGGGCTCTTTTTCTTGCAGCAGCTGTTTTTTGGCTTCTTCGTTGGACAAACCCATGGCCACGGCTTTGGCATCCACCTGTTTTTGCACCAGCGGTGTCAGCACCCAGCCGGGGCAAATGGCGTTGCAGGTCACGCCGGTGGTGGCGTTTTCGAGCGCGGTGACCTTGGTCAGGCCCACCACGCCGTGCTTGGCAGCCACATAGGCCGACTTTTCGGCCGAGCCGACCAGACCGTGGATGGACGCGACGTTGATGATACGGCCCCAGTTGGCGGCTTTCATGGCGGGCAGGGCCAGACGTGTGGCGTGGAAGGCGCTGCTCAGGTTGATGGCGATGATGGCGTCCCAGCGCTCGATGGGGAAGTCTTCGATCTTGGCCACATGCTGGATGCCCGCGTTGTTGACCAAAATGTCGACGCGGCCAAAGGTGTCGGCGGCGAACTTCATCATGGCCTCGATCTCAGAGGCTTTGCTCATGTCGGCGCCGTGGTAGGCCACCTTCACGCCCAATTCAGCGATTTCGGCCTTGGGGCCTTCGGCATCGCCAAAACCATTCAGCACGATGTTGGCGCCTTGCTTGGCCAAAGCCTTGGCAATGCCCAGTCCGATGCCGCTGGTTGAGCCGGTGACCAGTGCTGTTTTACCTTGCAACATGTTTTCCACTCCGAAAGATGAATTAGGATGTTCAAAAGTCCATTATCGCGCCGCCCAAGCCCGATTTGACGGGCCACCTTTTGAGATTGTTTCCGATTGTCATGACCTTCACCCCCATCGCCACTGCCCAAACCCCCCAGCTTGAATGGGTGACGTGCCCACACCCCGAAGGCCAGCACCGCATGGCTTACTGGCGCTGGGGCGACGCGAGTGCCCGCCGCGTGGTGGTGTGCGTGCACGGCCTGACCCGTCAGGGCCGAGACTTTGACCGACTGGCCCAGGCCCTTTTGGTGCAAAGTCCCGAGCCCTTGCAGGTCATTTGCCCCGATGTGGCGGGACGTGGGCGCAGCGAATGGCTGAGCGATCCCGCGCTGTACCAAATTCCGCAATACGCGAGCGACATGCTGGCCATGCTGGGCCAGATTCAGCAGCAGCTGGGGTCGGATAAGCCCCTGCAATCGCTCGACTGGGTGGGCACCAGCATGGGCGGCTTGATCGGCATGGTGCTGGCTGGGCAACAGGGCTTGCCCTTGCCGTGTCCCATTCGCCGCTTGGTGCTCAACGATGTGGGCCCGGCCATCACCTGGTCGTCGGTGCAACGCATGCAAACTTATGTCGGGCATTACGGCCAATACCGCGACCTCGATGATGCTGCCGCCGCTTTGTGGACCTTGTCGCAAGGCTTTGGTCCGGTTCTGCCCGAGGTCTGGCGCGAAATGTCAGCACACATGACGCGACCCACCGCCGATGGCCAGTTGACCCTGCATTACGACCCGGCCATCGGGGCGCCCGTGCGGGCCTTAACCCCCGAAGCCGCAACCGCTGGTGAAGCCATGTTGTGGTCTTTGTACGACCAGATTCAGGCCAAAACCCTTTTGATTCGGGGGCAGGACTCTGACTTGCTGACGCCCGAAACGGCCGCCCAGATGACGCAGCGTGGCCCCCGTGCACAGCTGGACACTTGGCCTGGATGTGGTCACGCGCCCACCTTGACGGGGAACGATCAGATCGCGGTGTTGACCCAATTTTTGCTGGGTGACTAGGTTCATGGTCAGCCCCACCTCTAGCCACGCTGCCAGCCCGATGTCCACGTCGGGGCGCTTGCACGCGCCACACTTGCCCCCCGTCGTTCTGGCCACAGCACAAGGGTCGGAACAAACCGAAACCTTGGCCAAAGCCCGTGCTTTTGCCGAACCCCTCATTGCCGGAGAAACGCTGGACACGGGTGAAAACATCCTGGCGCATGCCGATGCCGTGGCCGAAATTTTGGCGGGTATTGGTGGATCAGTGGCCATGCAGGCGGCCAGTTACCTGGTGTATGCCTGTCCACACCTGAACAAACCCGAAGAGGTGATGGCCAAGGCCTTTGGCCCTGAGCTGGCGCAACTGGCCATTCAGACCAACCAGCTGGTGCATGTGCAGCGCCTCTCGAGGGCTGCAGAATCGGGCACCCATGGCCCTGACAACACGCCACTGAGCCCACGCATCCAGACCGAAAACGTGCGCAAGATGCTGCTGGCCTTCAGCCGCGATTTGCGCGTGGTCATGCTGCGCCTGGCCTCGCGTTTGCAAACCCTGCGCCATTACGCCGCCACCAAGCTGCCAGTGCCCCCGGTTTTGGCCAGCGAGTCCCTGCAGGTGTTCGCGCCCTTGGCCAACCGGTTGGGCATTTGGCAGATCAAGTGGGAGATGGAAGACCTGTCCTTCCGTTTTCTGGAGCCTGCAACCTACAAAGACATTGCCCGCTTGCTGGATGAAAAACGCACCGAGCGCGAGCGTTACATGGTGGATCTGCGCGGGCGCTTGCAGCAGGCCTTGTCCGAGCAAGGCATTGCGGCTTCGGTGGATGGGCGTCCAAAACACATTTACAGCATCGTGCGCAAAATGCGCGGCAAGTCGCTGCCTTTTGAGCGCGTGTTCGACATCCGGGCGCTGCGTGTGGTGGTGCCGGACGTGGCTGATTGTTACCAGGCGCTCAGCTGGGTGCACGAACACTTTGTGCCGATCGCTGAGGAGTTTGACGACTACATCGCCAAACCCAAAGCCAACGGCTACCAGTCGCTGCACACCGTGGTGCGCGATGCGGATGGCGGCCCGATCGAGGTGCAAATCCGCACCCAGGCCATGCACGACCATGCCGAGAACGGTGTGGCCGCCCACTGGGCTTACAAAGAAGCGGGCACCAAAGGCTATGCCGGGGTGTCGGCCACCAGCGAGTACGACACCAAAATCGCCGTTCTGCGTCAGCTGCTGGCCTGGGAGCGCGACCTGTCCGGGGCGGCCCAAGCCAGTGCGCCCGGCAGCGGCCTGTTTGACGACCGCATTTATGTGCTGACGCCCGACGCCGCCGTGGTCGAGTTGCCGCAAGGCGCCACGCCCATCGACTTTGCCTACACGGTGCACACCAACTTGGGCCACCGCTGCCGGGGCGCCAAGGTCGATGGGGCCATGGTGCCGCTGAACACCCAGCTGGCCAACGGCCAGACTGTGGAGATCACCGCCAACAAAGAAGGTGGGCCTTCGCGGGATTGGCTCAACCCCGAGTTGGGCTTTTTGGCCAGCCCCCGTGCGCGTGCCAAAGTACGCGCCTGGTTCAACGCACAAGTGATGGCCGAAACCGTCGCCCGTGGGCGAGAGGCGGTCGAGAAATCCCTCCAGCGCTTAGGGCGCACCGCGATCCGCTTGGAAGATCTGGCCAGCCAGCTGGGCTTCAAGTCGGCCGATGGCCTGTTTGAGGTGGTGGGCAAGGACGAGTATTCGCTGCGCAACATCGAGGTCTTACTCAACCCGCCAGAGCCAGCGCCGCAAGACAACGAGTTCTTGCCCAAGAAGTTCAAAGGCACCTCCGCCCGCCAATCACCCTCGGGCGTGCTCGTGGTGGGGGTGGATTCTTTGCTGACTCAGCTTTCGCGCTGCTGCAAACCCGCGCCGCCCGATGCGATCAGTGGATTTGTCACGCGCGGTAAAGGTGTCAGCATCCACCGTCAAGACTGCAGCAACTTCCGCGAGCTGGTATCGCGGCACGGCGAGCGCGTGATCGAGGTGCGTTGGGGCGAGCACCAGGGTGCCGCCGCCTCGGTGTATCCGGTGGACGTGGCGGTGGAGGCTTTTGACCGGCAAGGCCTGTTGCGTGACATCTCCGAAGTGTTTGCCAAAGAGAAGATGAACGTGATTGGCGTACAGACGCAGTCCGTGAAAGGCACGGCCTGGATGACTTTCACGGTGGAGATTGGCGACGCCGACCGCCTGAACAAGGTGTTGGGCACAGTGCGTGGCGTCAAAGGGGTGAGGGCGGCCAGAAGGCGGTAAACACGTCTTATTGAGTCACGCTCTGAAAAGGCGATTTTTGACGCTATAATTCAAGGCTTAGCAGGCGCGTAGCTCAGTTGGTTAGAGCACCACCTTGACATGGTGGGGGTCGCTAGTTCGAATCTAGTCGCGCCTACCAAATTTGGTAGAAAACTTAGCACTTGGCAGTCTTGCCCGGTGCTTTTTTTTCGTCTGATTGAATCTGGGCGGTCCCGACGCCATGGCAAGGGATGCAGGCCTGTTGATCATTGAGAGGTGGTGCTGTACTGCGTTCCGTACAAAAACGATTTGTATTTTTTGTTCTTTGCTGCGCTTCTTTGGTCACTGGCTTGGGATTGGGTTTCGCGTCTGCTCTCAGGGCGGACATGTCGGTCTCAAGTCTTCTGTTCTTGACGGCCAGTTTGACGCTGGTGTCGCTGAGTTTGATGTTGTGCTTGGCTTGGGTGTTATGGCGCCCTGTTCAGCAGGCTTTGTCAGTGCTTCAGAGGGTTGCCCGGCAAAAAGAGCCCAGAACAGATGAGGCCTTGGGTGCCACGCCTTGGTTGCCCAGCGAATTGCAAGACATTCACCACGCGTGGATGGTGAATGCCGAAAAACAACAAGCAGACACCGCCCAGGTGGTAGACAGCATGCTGGCATTGCAGCTTGGGCAATGGCCCATGCTGCAGTCCGCTCAACCACCTGAGGACCGTGTGGGTGGTGCCAACTCGCCAACGCTGTTGGCGTTACAAGCTGGCTTGGGGCACTTGTCTGCCTTGTTGACCGAAATGAACCGATTCATCTTGCGAACCTACAGCGAAGTGCATGACACGGCGGATGCAGGTGCAACCATGTCCTCGGCTTGGCTTAAAGACCCCTTGCTGGGCCCCGCTCTTCAGAAGATCACCGACGGGCACATGAATTTGTTGCGCATCGTGCACGACATGAGTTCGGTGGTCGATAAAAGTGCCATCACTTTGGCCGATCTGTCCTGGCAGGCCAATGGCATCAACCAAGAGATGAAGGCTTTGGCGGTCAAAGGGGCTCAAATTTCCCATTCGTCCCAATCCCTGGCCCACAACTCCAGCCGCGTCAGCGCCGATGCAGCGTCGGTGGCCAAATTGGCACAGCAAGCCCGCGACAATTCCGAGCAGGGGCAGCACGAGCTGCAGCAAACCATCGAGTCAATGCGTCAGATGGGCGGGCGCACTCAGACCGTGTCATCGTCCATCACTGGGCTTCAGACCAGCTCGCAAAAAATTGAGCATATTGTTCAGCTCATCCGCGATATCGCCAACAAGATCAATCTGCTGTCCCTGAATGCCGCGATCGAGGCCGCTCGAGCTGGTGAGCATGGCAAAGGGTTTGCGGTGGTTTCTGACGAGGTGCGCAAACTGGCTGAGAAAACCTTCGAGGCCACCCAAGAAATCGATGCCAGTGTGGGCGGCATCATGAGCCAGACTGAGCAGGCCGTGGGCAGCATGAACGATTTGCTGGGTGACGTGCAGTCCAATGTGGTGAAGATCGAGCAAGTGGGCCAACGCCTGTCTGGCATTCTCAATTCATCCAGTGTCTTGTCCGAGCAAATGGACGGCATCGTGCAGGCTTCCAGCGCTTCTGCTCATGAAGTGGGCAGGATTTCCAGCTATCTGGGTGAAATTCAGGATGAACTGGCCAGTTTCGGTCTGCGCATCGCCTCACAAGAAAAGCAGACTTTGGGCCTGACCGAATTGAGCGAAGGCTTTTTTGAAAAATTGGTGTCGCTCAACCTTCAAACGCTTCACCAGCGCATGTACACCGTGGCGCGGTCTGCGGCCGATGCGGTGCAAGCGGCATTTGAAGGGGCTATCGCCAGGGGGCAGATCAGTGCGGCCGATTTGCTCAGCCAGGAACATGAGCCGGTGCCTCACACCAACCCACAAAAATACACCTCACGGTTTGATGCTTTCACCGACCGGGTATTGCCCGACATTCAAGAGGCTGTTTTGCGTCATTCGCCCGAGTTGGTGTTCGCCATCTGCACCAATCAACGCGGCTATGTGCCTACACACAACGACAAGTTTGCTCACCCCTTAACCGGGCGGTACGACGTGGACCTGGTCAACAGCCGAAGCAAACGCATCTTCAGTGACCGCACAGGCAGCCGTTGCGGGGCGCACACCCAGAAAGTGCTGTTACAGACCTACAAACGCGATACCGGTGAAATCATGCACGATTTGTCGGTGCCGATTTGGGTCAACGGCAAGCATTGGGGAGGCTTTCGAATGGGTTACAAGGCCCATTGACAGGCGCGAGGTCAGGGCCAGCTCTGTGCGCCCTGACCCTCTACCAGGTCATGATCATCAGGCGGTCACCATGCCTTGGTGGCGCAGCAAAGCGTCCAGACTTGGTTCTCGACCACGGAAGGCCTTGAACGATTCCAGCGCCGGGCGGCTGCCGCCCGCTTCCAAAATGGCTTGGCGGTAGAGGCGGCCGGTTTCCACGCTGGGCGTGCCGTCATCGGCGGCAGTTTCTTCAAACGCGGCGTAAGCGTCGGCGCTCAGCACTTCGGCCCACTTGTAGCTGTAATAGCCCGCAGCGTAACCACCTGCAAAGATGTGGCTGAAGGTGTGGGCCATGCGGTTGAAGGCGGGTGGGCGCATCACGGCCACTTCGTCGCGCACCTGCTGCAACAGGGGCATGAAGTCTTGCGCCGGGTCGTGCTCGGAATGTACCAGCATGTCGAACAAGGAAAACTCGATTTGGCGCAAGGTTTGCAGGCCGCTTTGGAAGTTTTTGGCGGCCAGCATTTTGTCGAACAGCGCACGCGGCAGGGGCTCTCCTGTTTCCACATGGGCGGTCATGTGGCGCAGCACAGACCATTCCCAGCAGAAGTTTTCCATGAACTGGCTGGGCAACTCGACAGCGTCCCACTCCACCCCGCTGATGCCCGAGACATCGCGCTCGTTCACTTGGGTGAGCATGTGGTGCAGGCCGTGGCCAAACTCGTGAAAGAGCGTGATCACGTCATCGTGCGTGAGCAAGGCGGGTTGGCCATTCACGCCTTCGGCAAAGTTGCACACCAGGTGCGCCACTGGGGTTTGCAGCACGCCCGTGTCGGGGCGCTGCCAGCGCCCGCGCACATCGTCCATCCACGCGCCGCCGCGCTTGCCCGCACGGGCGGGTGGGTCGAGGTAGAACTGGCCCACCAGTTGGCTGTTGCGCTCGATCCTGAAGAACTGGACGGCCGGGTGCCAGACGGGCGCTTGGTCGGCGCGGATGTTCACCTCAAACAGGGTCTCGATGATTTTGAACAGACCGGCCAGCACCTTGGGCGCTGTGAAGTACTGCTTGACCTCTTGTTCGCTGAAGCTGTAGCGGGCTTCTTTGAGTTTTTCGCTCAGGTAGGGAACGTCCCAGGCGTTGAGGGGGCCGGTGATGCCCAAGGCGTTTGCTGCGAAGTCGCGCAAATCGGCCAGGTCTTTTTCTGCGAAGGGGCGGGCTTTGGCGGCCAAGTCGCGCAAAAAGGAGATGACTTTTTCGGGGGATTCGGCCATTTTGGGCACGACCGACACTTGGGCGTAGTTGGCAAAACCCAGCAGACGGGCTTCCTCTTGGCGAAGCGCCAGGATTTCCTGCATCAAGGGCGTGTTGTCGAAGTGCTTGGCGTCATCGGGGGCTTGGTCTGAGGCGCGGGTGACATAGGCTTTGTAGAGTTGCTCGCGCAGTGCGCCGCTGTCGGCAAATTGCATCACCGGCAAATAGACCGGCATTTTCAGGCTCAAGCGGTGGCCTTCTTGCCCCTCTTTTTGCGCGGCGTCGCGGGTGGCTTGCACCACATCGGCGGGCACACCTTTGAGCTGGTCTTCGCTCACGTACAGGGCAAATTTGTCGGTGGCGTCCAGCGTGTTTTCGCTGAATTTTTGCGTGATCTCGGCCAGCCGTTCCTGGATGGCGGCGTAGCGTTCTTTGGCTGCACCTTGCAGCTCGGCACCGCCCAGGACAAAACTGCGCAGGGCGTTTTTGCGGGCCTGTGTTTGCTCGGCGTTGAGGCTGGCGGCATCGATGGCTTTGTATTTGGCGTACAGGCGCTCGTCGCTGCCCAGGCGCGTCCAGAACTCGGTCACGCGGGGCAGGGCGGCGTTGTAGGCAGCGCGTAATTCGGGGGTGTCGGCCACGCTGTTGAGGTGACTGACCGCGCCCCAAGCCATGCCCAGGCGCTCGGTGCTCACGTCCAGGGTCTGCGCGATGGCTTTCCATTCGGCTGGAAAGTCTGCAGCGGTCACGGTGTCCAGGGCTTTTTCGGCAGCAGCGAGCAATTCGTCCATGGCCGGAGCCACATGCTCAGGGGCAATGCGGTCAAACAGTGGCAGGCCAGAGGTGTCGAGCAAGGGGTTGGTCATGGGGTTTCCTGTTGTGGTTGGTCAGGGATGAGGGGGAGATGGATCCCGGGTCAAGCCCGGGATGACAAAAAGGGGTCAAGACTGGGATGACAAAAGCCCGGGATGACTGTTTCTTACTTGGAGGCGCGTTCGGCCGCTTCAAGGGTGTTGACCAGCAGCATGGTGATGGTCATGGGGCCAACGCCGCCGGGCACGGGGGTGATGTGGCTGGCGACTTGTTTCACGCCTTCAAAGTCCACGTCGCCACACAGCTTGCCTTCGTCGTTGCGGTTCATGCCCACGTCCAGCACCACGGCACCGGGCTTGACCATGTCGGCCGTGAGCACGTTGCGCTTGCCCACGGCAGCCACGATCACGTCGGCTTGCAAGGTCAGGGCTTTGAGGTTTTGGGTGCGCGAGTGCGCCACCGTCACCGTGGCGTCTTTTTGCAGCAGCATCAGCGCCATGGGCTTGCCCACAATGTTGCTGCGGCCAATGACCACGGCATGTTTGCCGCGCAGGTCGTAACCGATGGATTCCAGCATCTTCATGCAGCCATAGGGCGTGCAGGGCCAAAAGCCGGGCATGCCGGTCATGAGTGCACCCGCGCTGGCGATGTGAAAGCCGTCCACGTCTTTGGCGGGGCTGATGGCCTCAATGACTTTTTGGGCGTCGATGTGCGCGGGCAGGGGCAGTTGCACCAAGATGCCGTGGATCGCCGGGTCGTTGTTGAGCGCTTCCACGCGGGCCAGCAAGTCGGCTTCGGTCATGGTGGCGTCGTACTTTTCGAGCACCGAGTGCAGACCGCTGTCTTCGCAGGCCTTGACCTTGTTGCGCACATACACCTGGCTGGCCGGGTTGTCGCCCACCAGCACCACGGCCAAGCCGGGTGTCACACCTTGGGCCTTGAGGGCTTGTGCCCGGGCAGCGACTTCGGTGCGCAGTTGTTTGGACAGAGCGTTGCCGTCAATGAGTTGGGCGGTCATGGTTGAAAACTCAAAATATCGGTTGAAAAATGCAAAACGCCCGGCGGGTGCGGGCGTTTTGGGGGGGCAGGAGAATCAGCCCTTGGGCGCGTTTTGGCCGAGTGCGATTTTGAGCAAATCGGCCACGGTGTTGGCGTTGAGCTTTTCCATGATGTTGGCGCGGTGCGCTTCCACCGTCTTGATGCTGATGCCCAGATCGTCGGCGATTTGCTTGTTCAAGCGTCCTGCGACGATCCGCTCGAGCACTTGGGCTTCGCGGCCGGTCAGTTTGGACAGCAGTGCATCGCGGCTGGCCGCTTGCTGGTAGTCGGAGAACGAGTCACGGGCTTCGTCGAGCATGCGCTCGACCAGACCCAGCAGTTCTTCTTCTTT
>JANQXJ010000216.1 GCA_030729445.1 Limnohabitans sp.
GGGCGAGCTGATGAGGTCGCGCACGGCCAGCACCTGCGACACAGCTTCGGGCAAACCTGTGTGCGCGGGCGGCTGCAGGGCCACGCACTGCCAGCGCGCCGTGCTGAAGGCGCTGGGGCAGGGCGCGGTGCTTGTACTTGGTCCCCAGACGGCTGGTGCCCGGCTGCTGGCGTGTTGTCGCTGTAATTCGGCACGTCCCCAGACCAAGGCCGCTTCAGCGGCCAAGTGCGCCTGCGCAGCCTGGCTTTGGTTTTGGCTGGCAAGCCGGTCCACCATCACACTGCGGGCGCTGTAAAAACTGGCCAGACTGGCCAGCAGCACCAGGCCGATCGCCACCAGCAGGCTGATGGCACCGCCTTGCCTTTTGTGTGCCCATAAGGGGCTACCGGTCTGGCTCAGAGCCAACAGGCCGGTCACGGTGCGGCTCCACAAACCGCAGGCCAAGGCGAGGTGGGAACGTCGTTGCGCAGTGACACGGTCCGCGACAGGCTCAGGGCCCGTGTGGCGTCTCGGGGCCACTGTGCACTCAACTGCACAGTAACCCAGCGTGCCACCCAGCGCCCTCGTTTTTCGCATTGCACTTGCCACTGCAGGCCCGTCATTTTCAGGCTGCCTGCATCGGTCAAATCGGTCCAGACCTCGGGTGTGCAGGCCGTGCGGATTTGTAGCTCATGGTCCTTAAGGCGGAAGCCAGAACACTCGTTGTTGTCCAGCAGGCCACTTTGGTTGCGGTCTAGCCCGAAGCTGATGCGCTGGCCCAACACCAACAAGTCGGCTTCGCCCGCACAAAAAGGGTCTGCACATTGGGCTGAGACTCGCCCTCGCCAGGCTTGTCCGAGCGACTGCGCCTGGCGCAACTCCCGCTCGATGTTGTCCAGCGCTGAACGCAGGTCATGGTGGACATGGCTGTCTTGCAAAGCCAGGCGATGCCCCTGCATTTGCTGCGCCAACATCTGGCTGCCTGCGGCCAGCACCACCATGCCAACCCCCAAACCCACCAACATGCCCACCAGGGTCTCTCCCCTTTGTTTCTTGGGTCGAGCGGGTTGCAGCTGCATGGTGCGTTTCATGTTTTTCATGGAGTGCCCGATCTGACCTGACTCATTGCCGCCAGCAGCGACCTGGATCACCCACCAGATCGGCCCCGCTGCTGAGCTCCACCGTGGCCATGTGCCGCAATTTCAAGCGCATCGGGGCGCAGGCGCTGTCCCGCGCTTGTGTGCCAATCGGGGTGGCGATCAGGCTGTAGCCCTCGCTGTTGGCGTCTTCGATCGTCAGGCGGTAATGTCCACCCGGGGACAGGTCGCCGACCCAGCCCAAGCTGGCCAAATCGGCGGCATGGCTGCTGTGTGTGCCGCGCCATCGGGCTTGGGCCAGTTGCAGTTGCTGCAATGCACTTTGTGCGTCGCTGCGGCGGGCTTGTCGTTGCTGCGCCTGAAATGCGGGCAAGGCCACAGCCGCGAGGACGGCCATCAAGGCCAGGCTGACCAGCAATTCGCTCAGCGTCCAACCGGTTTGGACAGTCGGTGCAGACGCGACAGCCTTGAGTTTGGGGAACCTCATGCCACTCTCCTATTGGCATGCCATTGTGAATGCTTAATAATGACTTGTATAGCGAATCACTATTCCGCTACACCAGTCGGCAATGGGGCGTTTGTCAAAAAACCTTGGGGGAGGGCAGGCGATGCGCAACCGGGGTTTCACGCTGCTTGAAGTGCTGGTGGTGTTGGCGCTGCTGGCCGTGCTGTTGTCTTTGGCGGCCCCCAGTTTCATCGGCCTGCGGCAAAAGCACCAGATGCAAAGCCAAGCCGAGCAATTGCAAGCGAGCTTGATGTTGGCGCGTTCAGAAGCCTTGCGCCGCCAGCAGCGCGTGACCTTGTGTGTGCGCGAGTTGTCTGCGGGTGCAGGGCCTCATTGCGCCACGGCGGGCTCTTGGGCGCAGGGCTGGGTGGTGTTTGTGGATGGCAACGACAATGGCCGTCGCGAAGCGAGTGAGACAGTGTTACAACTGCACCAAGCCTTGCCAGAATTTTTAACGCTGCAAGGCAATGCCACGGTGAACCGCTACATCTCTTACGGACCGCAAGGCCGCAGCCAAAGCACCTCGGGTGCCTTCCAGGCAGGGACTTTGACTCTGTGTGGGGCCGGCCAAAACAATGTCTGGCGGGTGGTGATCAATGCGGTGGGCAAACCTCGGCTGGAGAAAGCCGAACGACAGGACAGTGCGAATTGCTGAGAGAGGATGTTTTTTAACGCTGCACTTCGTCAACCAGCGTCTTGAACGCGTCGATGTCTTCAAAGTTGCGGTACACACTTGCAAAACGCACATAGGCCACTTTGTCGAGCTTTTTCAGCTCGCGCATGACCAGCTCGCCAATGCGGTGTGAGGCCACCTCGCGGATGCCCAGGTTCAACAGGTTTTCTTCGATGCGCTCGATGGCGCTGTCCACCTGCTCGGTGCTGACGGGCCGCTTGCGCAAAGCCAGATTCAGACTGCCGCGCAGTTTGTCGCGTTGGTAATCGATGCGGCGGCCATCTTTTTTGACGATGGCCGGAAAGTTGACTTCCGGCTTTTCGTAAGTGGTGAAGCGTTTCTCACAGGCCCCGCATTGACGGCGCCTGCGGATGAAATCCCCGTCCTCAGCCAGTCGGGTCTCGACCACTTGGGTTTCGAGGTGGCTGCAAAACGGGCATTTCATCGTGCGCGCCGATCAGCCGTAAACCGGGAAACGGCTGGTCAGGGCGTGCACCTTGGCGCGCACAGCGGCCAAGTTGGCTTCGTCCAGCGGGTTGTCCAGCACATCGGCAATCAGGTGGGCCGTGGCGCGGGCTTCTTCGTCCTTGAAACCACGGGTGGTCATGGCCGGGGTGCCGATGCGCACGCCACTGGTCACGAACGGCTTTTCCGGGTCGTTCGGGATGGCGTTTTTGTTGATGGTCATGTGGGCGTTGCCCAAAGCGGCCTCGGCCACTTTGCCTGTAATGCCCTTGGCACGCAGGTCCACCAACATGACGTGGCTTTGGGTGCCGCCGCTGACAATGCGCAGGCCGCGCGCGGTCAAGGTTTCGGCAATGATTTGTGCGTTCTTGATCACTTGGGCTTGGTAGGCCTTGAACTCGGGCTGCAGCGCCTCTTTGAAAGCCACGGCCTTGGCCGCAATCACATGCATCAGTGGGCCGCCTTGCAGGCCGGGGAAGATGGCGCTGTTGATGGCTTTTTCGTGCTCGGCCTTCATCAAGATGATGCCGCCGCGGGGGCCGCGCAAGCTCTTGTGGGTGGTGGAGGTCACCACGTCAGCGTGGGGCACGGGGTTGGGGTAGACGCCTGCGGCAATCAGACCCGCGTAGTGGGCCATGTCCACCAAAAAGATGGCGCCGACTTCTTTGGCCACTTTGGCAAAACGGGCAAAGTCAATGTGCAGTGAGTAGGCCGATGCGCCAGCAATGATCAGCTTGGGCTTGGTCTCACGCGCCTTGGCTTCCATGGCCTCGTAGTCGATGGCTTCGTTCTTGTCCAGGCCGTAAGAGACCACGTTGAACCACTTGCCCGACATGTTCAGCGGCATGCCGTGAGTCAGGTGACCGCCTTCGGCCAGGCTCATGCCCATGATGGTGTCACCGGGCTTGAGGAAGGCCAAGAAAACAGCCTCGTTGGCCGATGCGCCGCAGTGCGGCTGCACGTTGGCGGCTTCAGCGCCGAAGATTTGCTTGATGCGGTCAATGGCCAGTTGCTCGGCCACGTCAACATGCTCGCAGCCACCGTAGTAGCGCTTGCCGGGGTAGCCTTCGGCGTATTTGTTGGTGAGCTGGCTGCCTTGGGCGGCCATGACGGCGGGCGAGGCGTAGTTCTCGCTGGCGATCAGCTCGATGTGGTGTTCTTGGCGGGCGTTTTCGGCCTGGATGGCAGCAAACAGCTCGGGATCGGTTTGTTCGATGAGTGTGTTTCGGTTGTACATGGCAGTCCTTTGGATGGAGGTGACCTTGACCAGAACCCGGCGTGAACGGACAAGGGCTGCCCAGGCGAACGGCTTAAAACCTGGTTCGGTGTGAAAGACGACCGGTCAGGCTGTGCGCTTCCCAGTGGTTCGGCAGTGACTCAGGTCACTACGCTCCACGTCAGAGTGCCCTGTTCCGCTTTGAAAACAGGCTCCTATCGCCAGTCGCGCACCCGCTGAGTGTAGCCCAGGCTGTTGGGCGGCTCGACCCAATCATTCACATGTGGGTAGGGAGTGGTTTGGTCAAAGTGGGGTCTTTTTGGGCGCTCGAAGCTGTCTTGGCGCCTTGGCTGACGTCATCCAAGAGCTTTTGCTCGGCCAGCACACGGCCCACATAGGCGTCATTATTGACCCGCCCGGACGCGAGGGAATACAAGCGAAGTGCATCTTCCATGGTGTTGGTCTCCTGGATCAAGCCTTGGAGCATTCGCGTGCCCACCCTCAAGTTCGTCAAGGGGTCAAATGCTGCCAAGCGGCCTCCGAAGGGAGACAGTGCGCCAGTGTGGGCGTCAGGTTCAATTTGCATCAAGCCCAAACCGCCTTGACTGCCCGAGGCAAAAGGGTTAAAGCGGGACTCGATGGCCATCACGGCCAAGATCAATGTGGGTGCGATTTGGCTGCGCTCACCCAAGGCCCAAGCTTCGGATACCAAAGCAGCCAAGGGTTCCTGAGAGACTTTGTATTTGCTGCTGAGCCAACGGGTGACGGCCATCTGATCGCTGCTCAGGTTCTGCATGGGTGCGGCGGTGGATCGGGATGCAGGTGTGAGTTCCGATGTCTGCGAAACGGCAGTTTGCGCCACTTGTCGCAATTCAAGCCAGCTCATCAAGGTTTCGCTGGCCATCTCTTTCAAGCCTGGCCGGGCCAAAAGTGTCAACGACAGGACCACCACGGCCAAACCGATCATGGCCAGACTGTGTCGGGTGATTTCCACAAAGCCTTCATGCACATCGCAGGCGATGGTGAACACCGCCTGTTTAAAGCGGTTCCAAGTCAAAGTCGCTGTCATAGCACTTCCTCTCATGCCAAGCTCAAGCGACGCATGTCGCTGGTACTTGATGGGTTGGGGGTACGCGAACCACAAAAAGCGTCAGGTATTTTGCGGGGTGGAGCCGGTTTCGGCAGCGGTGTCGGGTTATCCCTGATGATCTCAGGCTGGGGCGAATTTTAGGAACTTTTCATAACCAGTCAAGTATAAAAAAATTTAGTATTAAATGTAAATTGATATAAAGAGGATTTTCATCAACGTAATTCGTCGGAGATTGCGATTGAAAACAGGACAACAGGCGTTGTCACGCAAATAACGGCGAAAATAGCCGGTTGACGCCCGATAGGCTGACTTGTGAACCCAAGTGCTGCCGCTTCGGCCTGTATGCCCATCGGGTACACCGTGCTTTAAAGTTTGAACCGTGACTTCTTCCAAGCCTTTTGACATCGCCTCCCTCGATCCCCTGACTGCCGGGATTTTTAATGCCCCCACTTCCGGCGAGCGAAGTGCCCGCTTGCGCGAGTGGTTGCTGACCGAGCCTTCAGAGGACTTCATGACCGAGGTTTACCGTGAACTGTCGGGCCGCGATAAAGGTGTGGCCAAGTTGCTCAAAGAAAAACTCGACGAGCTCAAGCGCTTGCATGGGCAGGAAGCCTTGGCCACGGAATGGGTCCAAAAAGCCGAGCAGTTGCTGAACGCACCGCGCCTGAACATGGCCGATGCGTTAGCCTGGCAGCGTGATGCGGCCAAAGCCGGGGCACCGCTGTCGCGGGAGCCTTTGGCAGGCCTCAAGCAACGTTTAACCGAAGTGGTCAAGGGTGTGGAAGACCTGCAGCACCAAGTCATGGTGCAGCGCGAAGCCGCCGTGTTGTTGGCCCAGCGTATCGAGGTGTTGTCCACCAAATCTCTGGCCGAGGCATTGGGCGGACAAACCGGCTTGCTGGCCGATGTGGCGCAATGGCAAAACCAAGCCCAAGCCTTGACGCACAACAGCGTCTGGCCCAGTGTGGATTTGAAATACCCGCCCCAGCTGGACGCTGCTGGCAAGCAACTGCAGGCCGTTTGGGATGGATTCTCGGCCGCCGCCGCTGTTGCTGCTGTGGCTCAAAACGATGCGGGTGCCCCTTTGCCTCCCGTGCCCGTGTGGGCCGATGAGATCCGCCGCCTGCGTGGCGAATTGCCGCAGCACGCCGCAGTGGCGGCTGAATCGGTCAAATCCGCCAAGCCTGTCAAAACAGAACAAGCCGAGAAACCGGCCAAACCCAAAATCGACCCAGCCCAGCGCCAAGCCCTGCGCGATCAAGCGATGACGGCTGTGACCGAGGTGTTGGAGGTGCTGGAAAAGCAACTCAACGAAGCCCAAGAAACCCCGCCCGTTGAGTCGGTCGCCGCTTTGCGCAACGCGCTCAAAACCCATGGCAAACACCTCGACACCAGTCTGGACGAGCGCCTGCACAAGGCTTTGACATCGGGGGGCGACACCGAAGGCTGGCAACGATGGCTGGCCGATCAGGTGCGCACCGACTTGGTCAACCAAGCCGAAGCCTTGCTGGACGCCAACAAAGCCCCCACTGTGGGTGGCCGAAAAATGCAAGACAAGCTGCGCCAGCTGCGTGACAGCTGGAAGCAAATTGACCAAGGTGGCCTGCCCAACCATGCCTTGTGGAAGCGCTTTGATGCGGCTTGCAACGAGGCCTACAAAACCGTGTTGGCTTGGCTCGAGCAGATGAAAAAAGACTCGGCCGATCAGCGTGCCCAGCGCGTGGCGCTGATGGACGAGGTCAAGGCCTGGACCGCAGAGAATGCCCAAAGCGAAGACTGGCGTGCCCAACTGCGCGCCTTGCATCAGTTCGCCGACCGTTGGCGAAATGCCGGACATCTCAGCGAGAAGGCCTTTGGTGAAATGCAGGGCCAATGGAAAGGCATTTTCAAAGCCGCAGCAGCTCGCCTCGAAGCGGCGCAAAAAGCCAGCATTGAGCGCCGCCAGGCCCTGATCACCGAAGCGCGCGAAGTGGGCGCTGCGCCGGTTTTGCGTGTGGACGCGGTCAAGGCCCTGCAGCAACGCTGGCAAGTGGAAGCGCAGTCGGTGCCGCTGGACCGCAAGACCGAACAAAAACTCTGGGAAGTGTTCCGCGCCCCGTTGGACGAAGCGTTCCAGCGCAAAGGTACTGAGCGCCCGCAAGCTGCAGGCCCCCTGAGTGCCCACGACCGCGCTGTCATCGACGCCTCCAAAGCGCTGGACGCGGCCAATGCCAGCGGCGATGCAGCCAAGATCCGCTCTGCGATGGCTGCGCTCGACGCTGCCCTGCGCGGACAAGCCCTGCAGGCGCAAGCAGCCCAGTCTGCTGCTTCCGCTGCAGCCACCCCTGTGGCTGGCCCCACACCAGAGGCATCGGCCGAGGCTCCAGTGGGTGACGCTGCAGCTGCCGCAGCTCCGACAGATGAACATGCGAGCGAGCCTGCCGCGTCTGATGCTTCAACAACCGGCTCCGAGTCGGACAGCGCGAGCCCAGAGCCAGCTGCGGCACCCGTGGTGGCCCCCAAGCCAGCCAAACCTGTGGTGGCGGTGCGTGGCGACGACCGACCTGGCCAAAAGCGCGCGGAAGCGCCTGCCGGGCGCGATGGCCGACGTGATGGCCGTCCTGGCGAGCGTGGTGCGCGACCCGGCGGTGACCGAGGCCCAGGTGCTGGCCGCTTTGGTGATCGCGGTGCTGAACGCGGAGGTGATCGTTTTGGCGATCGCGCACCCCGTGAAGACCGAGGCCCCCGTCTGGGTGATGCGGCATTCCGCGCCCAACGCGAGGCCTTGGAACGCGCCGAAATGTCGCTGCGCAAGCTGGCCGCTCAGGCCCACGGCGAGACTCTGAGCCGTGTGATGACGGCTTGGCAAGAGCGCCAGGCCGAGGCTTTGCCCACAGTGCAGGAGTTGGGCAAAGGCGTCAATGCCACCACCCGTCAGGCTTGGGCACAAGCCGTCAGCGCCGAGCCCAAAACCCCCTCGGCCACAGCCTTGCTGCGCCTGGAGATGGCAGCCGATGTGCCGACGCCCGCTGACAAACTCAGCGAACGTCGTGCCCTGCAGTTGCAATTGCTGACCCAGCGCAACCAACCTGGCCCGAACGAAACCTGGGCTCAGGATGTGGCACAGGTGCTCTCCGGTGCCCACGAAGAAGCCACAGCCCGCCGCCTGCAAAACGTGCTCAAGAATTTGTTGCGCAACTGACCCCAAAGCCTGGGGTGCAGAATGTCAGCCTTGGCCTGAGGCCGGGGCTGCCGTCATGTCGATGCGTGTGAAGCCACCCTCGCGCTGCAAGCGCAAGACTTGGGCCCGGCTTGGTGCGTGATCGAGCGACCAGTCGCTCAACACATGCCGGACCCCTGTGCCCAGTGTGTGGTCTGCTGCTTGGTGGGTGTGGCCATGCACCAGCCGATCGGCCCCTGCGGCATCGAGCCAATTCAAGGCCATCAGCGCGTCGGCATCGGCATAGACCGCGCCGCTGTGTTTTTGGGACTCGCTTTGCGCCCGCATGGCGCGTGCCAAGGCCAAGCGCTCGTGCAAGGGTTTGGCCAAAAATTCATTTTGCCAATCGGCGTGTCGCACCTGCTGTCGAAAGACTTGATAGGCCTTGTCGTCCAGGCACAGCGCATCGCCGTGGCTGAGTAAAATCCGCTGCGCTCCCCATTCCAGCAAGCAGGGGTCACGCATGGCGTGAACGCCGCAATCCGACAAAAAAGCGGGCCCCACCAAAAAATCCCGGTTGCCTGGCATGAAGGCCAGATGCAAACGCTGCGCGGTTTGGCGCAAGACCTGCGCGCAGCTTTGCAAAAAAGGGTCAGCTTCAGCGGCATCGTCACCAACCCAGACTTCGAACAGGTCACCCAGAATCAGCACCGCATCGGCAGTTGTGCTGGCCATGAAGTTGCGCCAGGCTTCAAAAGTGGCCGGTTCAGCGGCCTGCAGGTGCAGATCCGAGATCAAATCCACCGTGTGCCATGCCGCTGGCGCTGTCAACCGACCGAGGCTCGGGGCTGTGGTGCGCGGGTCAGCGGACATGGCTCAGAACATCAAATGGCAACGGCTTTTTCGATCACGACGTCCTCTTTGGGCACGTCACCGTGGCCGCCGCGGTTGCCGGTTTTCACGCCTTTGATCTGGTCGACCACCTCGGTGCCTTTGACCACTTTGCCGAACACGGCATAGCCCCAGCCTTGCATGGAGGGCGCGGTGTGGTTCAAGAAGTCATTTTTGGCGACGTTGATGAAAAATTGCGAGGAAGCGGAGTGGGGGGCCGAGGTGCGGGCCATGGCCACGGTGTACTCGTCGTTTTTCAGGCCGTTATTGGCTTCGTTTTCGATCGTGGCATCGGTGGGCTTTTGGCCCATGCCGGGCTCAAAGCCGCCGCCTTGGATCATGAAGCCGGGGATCACACGGTGAAAAATCGTGTTGTTGTAGTGGCCCTTGTTCACATAGGCCAAAAAGTTTTCGGTCGACTTGGGGGCTTTTTCAGCGTCCAGTTCGAGGGTGATGACGCCGTAGCCGGTGATGTGCAGTTCGACTTGTGGGTTGCTCATGGTGTTACTTCAACAAAGTGATGGATTGGATGACAACCGGCGTCCGTGGAACATCGGTCGGGAAGGGGCCGCCTGCGCCCGTGGGCGTGTTGCGGATTTTTTGGACCACGTCCATGCCGGACGTGACTTTGCCAAAAACGGTGTAACCGAACAGTTGAGGTGCGTTCAGCAGTTGGGCGCGGGCCACGTTCTCGTAAACACGGCCCTGGTATTGGAATTTGGCCACCGGGTCACCATCAGGGATCGGGGTGGGGTCGAGAAACGCGTTGTCCACGACGTTGATGAAAAACTGCGCGGTAGCCGATTGCGGGTCGTTGGTGCGGGCCATGGCCAGCGTGCCCGTGGTGTTTTTCAGGCCGGCGGCCAGGGCCTGGCGTCCTTCATGCTGCACTGGAGGGCGGGTCTTCTTTTCTTTGTATTGGGCATCGAAGCCGCCGCCTTGGACCATGAAGCCCGCAATTACGCGGTGAAAAATCGTACCCTCGTAGTGCTTGTCGTTCACATACTGCAAGAAGTTGGCCACGGTCTTGGGGGCCTTGTCGGCATACAGCTCGGCTTCGATGTCACCCATGGAAGTGCTGATGCGCACTTTGGGTGTGCTGACGTTTTGTGCCTGCGTACACCATGGGGCAAACAAGATCAGGCTGAGGGCCAGTGTGGCCCAGCGGCGAGTGTGGTTCAGTGAAGTCATGGTTGAAGTCAGTCGTCGTTGGGCGGTAATGGGCAATTGGTCGGCAGAGCGATCCGCGCTGAGTCCGGTTTCAGGGTGTTCGAATGACCTGTTCGATGGCCAGTTGCTTGGTTTGCAAACGGGTTTGGGCTGGCGTGACGAGGCGGGCCTGCGCATACGCTTGGGCGGCCAATGCCAGATGCAGATCGCCCAGATTCTCCAGGGCCAGCGCGTAGTCCGGCCGTACCCTGATGGCGGCTTGCAAGGCAACCAGGGCCTCGTCGTGTCGGTTTTCTTTCACCAGCAGTACCGCCAGGTTGTTGTGCGGTTCGGGCAACTCTGGGAAGGACTGGGTCAGGGCGCGCAGCGTCGCCATGGCCGCCTGGGTTTGGCCCATACCGGTCTGGATGTGGCTCTGCAACAGGCGCATTTGTGGGTCGGTGGGGGCGGTTTTTATCCTGGCATCGGCCAAAGCTTGGGCTTGCGCCCATTGGCCGTTTTGCACCAAAGCATTGACATCGGTGTAAATGTCGGCCCGCACGCCCAGACTGCAAGTCCACAGGGTGAAAAAAACCGTCCAACTGAGCCAGGTTCGCATGCGTACCCAAAGAAAGAGGGGGGTGAAAAAGACGCTTCCGAGCCGGAGGGGGTGGCGCAGGCCGACTCAAAAAGAGCAACAGAGGCCTTGGCTCGGGGATATACTGAGCGATCATTGTAGCGGAGCCCATTGCGGTTTTCCGTGTACCGAAAGGTGCCGCCAGCCCCGTGCGCGCTGGCTTTTTTTGAGCCGTTTTGTTGTCGTTGCCTGAGCCGACGGCCCCTGGTGCGCAGCGCCCAAACGGCTTTTGTTGACCGCCATTTTTTCGATCTGACATGAGTTTGCGCATTTTCAACACGCTCAGCCGTGCTGTTTCTGATTTTTCACCGGCCGAGCCTGGCCATGTGCGCATGTACGTCTGCGGCATGACCGTGTACGACCTGTGCCACCTGGGCCATGCCCGCTCGATGATCGCCTTTGATGTGGTGCAGCGCTGGCTCAAGGCCAGTGGCTACCAGGTCACCTATGTGCGCAACGTGACCGACATCGACGACAAGATCATCAAACGCGCCCTGGAAAATGGCGAAACCATCCGCGGTTTGACCGACCGCATGATCGATGCGCTGCATCAAGACGCCGACGCCCTGGGCATTGAGCGCCCCCAGCACGAGCCCCGCGCCACCGACTACGTGCCCCAGATGCTGAGCATGATCGGCACGCTGGAGCAAAAAGGCCTGGCCTACCGCGCTGGCAATGGCGACGTGAACTATTCGGTGCGTAAGTTTGTGGGTTACGGCAAGTTGTCTGGCAAATCGCTGGACGAGTTGAATGCCGGCGAGCGCGTGGCCGTGGAGACGGACAAACAAGACCCGCTGGACTTTGTGCTTTGGAAAAGCGCCAAGCCTACCGAGCCCGAAGATGTGAAATGGGCGAGTCCCTTTGGCACGGGCCGTCCCGGCTGGCACATCGAGTGCTCGGCCATGGCCTGCGAGCTGCTGGGCCAGACGTTTGACATCCACGGCGGCGGCGCTGACCTGCAGTTCCCGCACCACGAAAACGAAATCGCCCAAAGCGAAGGCGCCAACGGACAGCCCCTGGCGCGCTTTTGGATGCACAACGGCTTCATCAATGTGGACAACGAGAAGATGTCCAAGAGCCTGGGCAATTTCTTCACCATCCGCGATGTGCTCAAAGAATTTGACGCCGAGACCGTGCGTTTTTTCATTGTGCGCAGCCACTACCGCAGCTCGCTCAATTACAGCGATGTGCACCTGAACGACGCCAAAGGTGCCTTGAAACGGCTCTACACCGCTTTGCAGGCCGTGCCGCCCGCCGACGTCAAGATCGATTGGGCTGACCCCTTGGCCGCCCGCTTCAAGGCCGCCATGGATGAGGACTTTGGCACGCCCGAGGCGGTGGCCGTGCTGTTTGAGTTGGCGGGCGAAGCCAACCGCAGCGGCTCGGCCGAGCGTTCGGGCCTGCTCAAAGCTTTGGGCGGCCTGCTCGGTTTGCTGCAGACCGATCCGACGGTTTATCTGCAGGCAGGTGCCGGTTTGGATGAGGCTGCCATTCAGGCCCAAATTCAGGCCCGAGCCGACGCCAAAAAGACCAAGAACTTTGCCGAAGCCGACCGCATTCGCAACGATTTGCTGGCGCAAGGCATCGTGCTGAAAGACTCGGCCACTGGCACGACTTGGGAGGCGGCGCCGTGACGCTCAGCCCCACCCTGGAGGTGATCCCTGTCACGCCCGCTTACTGGGCGGAGGCCTGTGCGCACCTGGCTAAAAAAGACCGGGTCATGAAAAAACTCATCCCCCAGTTTGGCGATGCCATTCTCGAAACCCGGGGCGACGCATTTGTGACCTTGGCACGGTCCATCGTGGGCCAACAAATATCGGTCAAGGCCGCCCAATCGGTGTGGGACCGGTTTTCTGCCCTGTCCAAGTGCCTGACGCCTGCTGCTGTGCTGAAACTCAAAGTGGACGACATGCGCGCTGCAGGTTTGTCGGCCCGCAAGGTCGAGTACCTGGTCGATCTGGCCGTTCACTTCAGCTCGGGGACGGTGCATGTCAAGGCCTGGCATGAGATGGACGATGAGGCCATCATCGAGGAGTTGGTGGCGATTCGCGGCATTGGCCGCTGGACAGCCGAGATGTTTTTGATCTTTCATCTGCTGCGGCCCAATGTGCTGCCGCTCGACGATGTGGGCTTGATCAATGGCATCAGCCGCAATTATTTTTCGGGTGAACCCGTCAGCCGCAGCGACGCCCGAGAGGTCGCACAAGCCTGGAGCCCGTATTCCACCGTGGCAACTTGGTATATTTGGCGCTCGCTGGACCCCGTGCCAGTGGCGTATTGAGGAGTGGACACCACGTCCACCCGGAACCAGAAGAGAGGAGTCCAACTTGGCCAAAAAAACATTTCTCGACTTTGAGCAACCCGTTGCCGAACTCGAAGCCAAGATCGAAGAGTTGCGCTACGTGCAAACCGAGTCGGCGGTGGACATCACCCTCGAAATCGAGCAGCTGAGCAAAAAAAGCCAGCAACTGACCAAAGACATTTACAGTGACCTGAGCCCTTGGCAGGTCACCAAAATCTCGCGCCATCCCGAGCGTCCTTACACGCTGGATTACATCAACGGCATCTTCACCGACTTTGTCGAGATGCACGGCGACCGCCACTTTGCCGACGATTTGTCCATCGTGGGCGGCTTGGCCCGTTTTAATGGCCAAGCCTGCATGGTGCTGGGCCAACAAAAAGGGCGCGACACCAAAGAGCGCACGCTGCGCAACTTTGGCATGAGCAAGCCCGAGGGCTACCGCAAAGCGTTGCGTCTCATGAAGACCGCCGAGAAGTTCAAGCTGCCCGTCTTCACCTTTGTCGACACACCCGGCGCTTACCCCGGCATCGATGCTGAAGAGCGCGGCCAATCCGAAGCCATTGGCCGCAACATCTTCGAGATGGCGCAGCTGGAAGTGCCGATCATCACCACCATCATCGGTGAGGGCGGCTCTGGTGGTGCCTTGGCCATTTCGGTGGCTGACCAAGTGTTGATGCTGCAGTACTCAGTCTATTCGGTCATCAGCCCTGAGGGCTGCGCCTCCATCTTGTGGAAAACCAGCGAAAAGGCCGAAGTGGCGGCCGACGCTTTGGGCATCACAGCGCACCGCCTCAAGGCCTTGGGCTTGGTCGACAAGATCGTCAACGAACCTGTGGGCGGGGCCCACCGTGACACCGACCAGATGGTGTCCTTCCTCAAACGCGCTTTGGGCGATGCCTGGCGCCAAGTGGCCGACCTCAAACCCAAAGAACTGCTGGAGCGCCGCTACGAGCGCCTGAACAGCTACGGCCGCTTCACCGACACCAAAGCGGGCAAATAAATCTGTTGTGAAACCCGCTGTGCAGCCGCAAGCTTTCCCCATGGCGGCGCTTCGGACACCCTCTCCTGAACAGGCCCTGGCTGACTTCAGCCCGGGCCTTCCTTTTGCCGTGGCGCTCAGCGGCGGGGCCGCCTCCACCGCACGGCTGGTGGCCTGCGCCCGGCGCTGGCCTGGGCAGGTGAGGG
>JANQXJ010000217.1 GCA_030729445.1 Limnohabitans sp.
GTGTTGAACTGTTCAGGAGTTGATCAAGACCAGTTTTCAAGCTGCAGGCCTGCGACTTGCACAAAGGCTTTGTCGCTGCTCACCAAAGTGGCTTGGGCATGCAGTGCATGGGCTGCAATTTGGGTGTCCAGCGCTGCCAATGGTGTGCCCATGCTTTGCAACTGTGCGCGAACGGTGCCGTAGGTGTGGGCCACGGCGGCATCCCAAGGCAGCACTTCGACACGGCGCAAAAACTCTGTGACGGCTGCTTTCAAGGCCATGGCCTCGGGGCGCTTGGCCAGACCAAATGACAATTCGCCCGCCGTGATGGCCGAGATGCAAACGGTGTGCATGGGCACAGCCAGCAAGCGCTGAATGACTTGCGGGTGTCGTTTGATGATGTGGCTGACGGTGTTGGTGTCCAGCATGTAGCGCGGTGACATGGGCGTGCTCGCTGGTCAGTGATTGAGTGAAGGGGGCATGTCTTCAAATGGGTCTCGCTCGGGAGCTGGCGCGTGGCCTTGTGCTTGGCGTTCTTCGCTGCCCAAAAAGTCATCGGGCACTTGGGCTGCCAGAGCGGCGGTTAAAAAACCCTGCCAGTCTTCGGGCCGCCGAGACAAGATCACGTCGCCCGTGGCGGGGTCTTGTCGGATGAAGACTTCTTGGGTGTCAAACCTAAATGCGGCTGGCAGGCGCACAGCCTGGCTTCGGCCGTTGGCAAAAAGTTTGGCAGTTTGTGACATGGTGGCCTCAAGGGTGCGGACATATACCAAAGTATATGACGCATTTTGATTGGGCGCTACCCAAGGGGCACATCCAACGCCATGAGCACCCGCAGACACCCCCTAAAACTCTAAAAACCTTGTTTGGCCCATTCGGCGCTGCTGGCTGGGCCTTCGATTAAGCTTGAACAGTTCCTCCGAATGCCTGCCGCTAAGCCACCCATGTCCCCCATCGCGATCATCGACTTCGAAACCACGGGCATCTCGCCCAACATGGGCGACCGCGCCACCGAGGTGGCCATCGTCATGCTGGAGGGCGGGCAGGTGGTGGACCGGTTTCAGAGCCTAATGAACGCCGGGGTGCGGGTGAACAGTTTCATCACCCAGCTCACGGGCATCACCAACGAGATGGTGCAGGCCGCGCCAGCTGCCGAGCAGGTGATGCGCGAGGCGGCCCGCTTTGTGGGCGGGCGGCCCATGGTGGCGCACAACGCGGCCTTTGACAAAAAGTTTTGGCAGGCCGAGCTGGCCCGTTGCGGGCAAGACGGCGGGCATGCCTTTGCCTGCACATTGCTGCTGTCGCGCCGCCTGTACCCGCAAGCGCCCAACCACAAGCTGGGCACGCTGGCGGCGATGCACCATTTGCCGTCGTCAGGCCGCGCCCACCGGGCGCTGGCCGATGCCGAGATGGCCGCGCATTTGCTGGCGCAGATGCAGCACGACCTGAAAACCCGCTACGGCTGCACTCAGGCCGACCACGCCTTGCTGATGGGCCTGCAACGCACCAGCCGCCACATGGTGGGGCCGTATTTGAAGCAGCGGGCGCAGGGCTGAATAAAAGCGCATTTCAAGTCGAATTCGAAGTCGCATTCAAAGTCGCAAAAATATCCGCATAATTTGGTAAATATCTTTACATGACATAGACTTGCATCTTATGTCAAAGTCGCAAAAATTTCAGCTTTATGACCATCCTGCCCAGATGGAGCCCTTGCTGCCCGCTGAGCACCGCATGGGTCCCCTGCTGGAGCGTTCGCATGACCTGATTCGCAAGGCGGACCGTTTGTCGGGCTGGTGCCCGAGCGGGGCGCTGCCGGGGCTGCGCTCATCGTTGCGGGCCATGAACTCGTATTACTCCAACAAGATCGAGGGTCAGCACACCTTGCCGCTGGAGATCGAGCAAGCCCTGCGCAACGATTACGCCCAAGACGCCGACAAGGCCCGCCGCCAACGCATGGCGCTGGCCCACATGGCGACCGAGTCGCAATTAGAGGCGTTGTGGCCTGCGTGGGGCGGTGCCCAAGTCTGGTCGGTGCAGACCGTCTGCGACATCCACCAGGATTTGTTCGCCCGCTTACCCGAAGTCGATCGCCAGTTCGAATCACCAGGGGGCGTGCAAACCTTGCAGCCCGGTGCACTGCGTGAACGCGAGGTGAGTGTGGGGCGGCATGCCGCGCCCGCTGCGGCGGCTTTACCAACATTTTTAGCGCGGTGGTCGGCTGTGTATTCGGGGCTGCGCCGCGGCGAGCTTCAGCTGGTGGCCATGGCGGCGGCGCACCAGCGGCTGGCCTGGATTCACCCCTTTGCAGACGGCAACGGGCGTGTGGCGCGGCTGCACAGCCATTTGGTGTTGGGTCATATGGGATTGACCAACGGTTTGTGGTCGCCTTTGCGGGGCTTTGCCCGCACACACGAGGCGTATTACGCCAACTTGGCAGCAGCCGATGAACCCCGGGCAGGCGATCTGGATGGCCGGGGCAATCTGACCGAGTCGGGTTTGATTCGCTGGATCGATTACGTGTTGGGCGTGTGCATGGACCAAGTCGACTTCATGTCGGGCTTGCTGTCGCTTGATGGCATGAAGGACCGCATGGCGGCGTGTTTGGCCTACGAGGAAAACGTGGTCAAGCAAGGCGTGCGCGCCGAGGCTTTGCGGGCGCTGCATTACCTGTTTGCCTCGCAGGCCGAGCTGGACCGGGCCGACTTCAAAGCCATGCTGGGTTTGGGCGAACGCTTGGCCACGGCGCAGGTGTCTGCATTGCTCAAAAGGGGTTTGCTGGAAAGCGATTCGCCCCACGGCAAGCTGCG
>JANQXJ010000218.1 GCA_030729445.1 Limnohabitans sp.
ATAGCTCGGTCCTCTCGGAGTATTTTGCCTCCTCAATACCCGGGCCGATTCACCATATTTAATGCCGCCACCACCAAGTCGCTGGTCATACGTTCCCCAAACGCCCAGCCCACCACCTTGCGGCTGTACACATCCACCACAACAGCCAGGTACAAGAACCCAACCCATGTCGGCACGTAGGTCATGTCGGCCACCCACAACTGATTGATGCCCGTGGCCGTGAATTGGCGCTTGACCAAGTCAGCGGCGAGCGAGCTTTGCTTCACTGGGACGATGGTCAAAGAGCCACTGTTTGAAGGCCTGCGCGGCCGGCGACAAGCGCTTGCCTCGGGGGTAGACCACCTGCCAACGTCGGATGAGGGGAAAGCCCTTGACGTCGAGTTGCACCAGCTCGCCCAGCGCCAATTCCGAGACCACGGTGGTGGCCGACAACACCGCCAAGCCCAAGCCGCCGGCCACGGTCTGTTTGATCGCTTCGTTGCTGCCGACCTCCAAGCGGTTGACGGCGCTGAAGCCTTGCTCGGCAAAAAAGCGCTCCATGGTCAAGCGCGTGCCCGAACCCGGCTCGCGCAGAATGAAGGGTTCTTGGCGCAAGCGTGCGGGGTCGATGCGTCGTTTGCCCACCAAGGGGTGGCTGGGCGGCGCAACCAAGACTAGCGGGTTGTCGGCGAAGGCCTCGCACACCACGTCCACGTGCTGTGGAGGCTGACCCATGATGTAGAGGTCGTCTTGGTTGCTGGCCAAGCGCTGCAAGAGGTTTTCTCGGTTGCCCACCACCATAGCCACGTCAATCCCGGGGTGCGCTGCACAAAAGCCGCCCAACAGTTTGGGCACGGTGTACTTCACCGTGGTCAAGATGGCCAACTTCAAACTACCGCGCTCCATGCCTTGCAGTGCGGCCAAGTCTTCGCCGAGCAAGTCCATGCGCTGTGCGATGTCTTGACAGGCCTGAGCCAAGGTTTTGCCCGCCGCCGTCAAGAAGATTTTTTTGCCCAATTGCTCGAACAAGGGTTGACCCACGGTGTCGGCGAGTTGCTTGACTTGCAGCGACAGCGTGGGCGGCGACAGGTGCAAGGCCTCGGCGGCGCGGGCAAAGCTGTTGTGCTCGGCCACGGCTTGAAAAATGCGCAGCTGGTGCAGGGTGGCGTGTCTGAGATTCATGTTTTATAAAAATAAAAGATAACTGTCTAAATATTTTACTTTTACTTAATCATGATTGGGGCAAGAATCCGCTCCACAGAAACATTTCACCTGTTCATTTTTTCAACCGAGGAGCACAACGCATGGCCACCAAAACCTACAACGCCGGTGTCAAGGAATACCGAAGCACTTACTGGGAGCCTCACTACACCCCCAAGGACACTGACATCCTCGCGTGTTTCAAGATCACGCCGCAAGCCGGCGTGGACCGCGAAGAAGTGGCCGCTGCCGTGGCCGCCGAATCGTCCACCGGCACCTGGACCACCGTCTGGACTGATCTGCTGACCGACCTGGACCACTACAAGGGCCGCGCATACCGCATCGAAGACGTGCCGGGCGACGACACTTGCTTCTACGCCTTCGTGGCCTACCCGATCGACCTGTTCGAAGAGGGTTCCATCGTCAACGTGCTGACCTCGCTGGTGGGCAACGTGTTCGGCTTCAAGGCACTGCGCGCCCTGCGTCTGGAAGACGTGCGTTTCCCGATCGCCTACGTGAAGACCTGCGGCGGCCCGCCGGCCGGCATCCAGGTCGAGCGCGACAGGTTCAACAAGTACGGTCGCCCGCTGCTGGGCTGCACCATCAAGCCCAAGCTGGGTCTGTCGGCCAAGAACTACGGCCGTGCGGTGTACGAATGCCTGCGCGGCGGTCTAGACCTGACCAAGGACGACGAGAACGTCAACAGCCAGCCGTTCATGCGTTGGCGTGATCGTTTCGAATTCGTGGTGGAAGCCTGCCAGAAGGCCGAGCGCGAGACCGGTGAGCGCAAGGGCCACTACCTGAACGTGACCTCACCGACCGTCGAAGAGATGTTCAAGCGGGCCGAATTCGCCAAGGAACTGGGCGCTCCGATCATCATGCACGACTTCCTCACCGGCGGCTTCACCGCCAACACCAGCCTGGCAAACTGGTGTCGCGACAACGGCATGCTGCTGCACATCCACCGCGCCATGCACGCCGTGCTCGACCGCAACCCGCACCACGGCATCCACTTCCGCGTGCTCAGCAAGTGCTTGCGCCTGTCGGGTGGTGACCACCTGCACTCCGGCACCGTGGTGGGCAAGCTCGAAGGCGACCGCGAAGCCACGCTGGGCTGGATCGACATCATGCGCGACTCGTTCATCAAGGAAGACCGCAGCCGCGGCATCTTCTTCGACCAGGACTTCGGGTCCATGCCGGGCATGTTCCCGGTCGCCTCGGGCGGCATCCACGTGTGGCACATGCCCGCGCTGGTCAACATCTTCGGCGACGACTCCTGCCTGCAGTTCGGTGGCGGCACGCTGGGCCACCCCTGGGGCAATGCGGCGGGCGCCTGTGCCAACCGCGTGGCTGTGGAAGCCTGCGTCAAGGCCCGCAACGAAGGCGTGGCGGTGGAAAAAGAGGGCAAGACCGTGCTGATGGATGCCGCCAAACACTCGCCCGAGCTCAAGATCGCCATGGAAACATGGAAAGAGATCAAGTTCGAATTCGACACGGTCGACAAGCTCGACGTCGCCCACAAGTAAATCCCTGACGATTTCGCGCCATGACTTTGTCGCAAACCCTTGACGTGCCTTTGGCACTTTCTGCGGTCTTGCTTCGCGTCTTGGCACGAACTTGACAGGGTGGAAACACCCCATCACGCAAAGGAACCTGTAATGAGCATGCAAGACTACACCTCACGACTCTCCGACCCCGCCAGCCGCAAGTTCGAGACCTTCTCCTACCTGCCGGCCATGACCGATGCGGAGATCCGCAAACAGGTCGAGAACCTGGTGAAAAAGGGCTGGAACCCCGCGATCGAACATACCGAGCCCCAGTACCTGATGGACTCCTACTGGTACATGTGGAAGTTGCCTATGTTCGGAGAGACCGATGTGGACAAGGTGCTGGCCGAAGCCGCAGCCTGCCGCAAGGCTAACCCTGACAACCATGTGCGCCTGATCGGCTACAACAACTTTTCGCAGTCGCAGGGCACGAGCATGGTGATCTATCGCGGGAAGACGGTCTGACGGTTGACCCCATCGCGCCACGCCTGCCCCCATCCCAGCCTTCCCCCTCTGGAGGCGGGTTGAGGTTGGGGCTCTCCCGAACCCTGGCATTCACCGTGCATACCCATGAGCGTAGTGCGGGGTGGCCGCCGCAGTGAGGTAAAGGGGGAGACGGCCGAAGGCCGTCGGAGGACACGAACGGAGTCGGCCGCGTCGCACCACGCGGTGCAGCGTCGACGAGCCAATGCGACGAACGAGACAAGGAGACGAACATGAGCGAAACACTCGACGCCTACCGCGTCGCACAGCAACCCTATTACCGCCAGGTGGCCGACGAGGTCGAGCTGTACGAGGCCGCGTACTCGGTGCGCATGCCCATGATGCTCAAGGGCCCCACGGGCTGCGGCAAGACGCGCTTCGTCGAGTACATGGCGTGGAAGCTGCACAAGCCCCTCATCACCGTGGCCTGCAACGAAGACATGACGGCGAGCGACCTGGTCGGCCGCTTTCTGCTCGACGCACAAGGCACCCGCTGGCAAGACGGACCGCTGGCCATGGCCGCTCGCCTGGGCGCCATCTGCTACCTCGACGAAGTGGTCGAGGCCCGGCAGGACACCACCGTGGTGATCCACCCGCTGACCGACAACCGCCGCGTGTTGCCGCTGGAGAAAAAGGGCGAGCTGGTCAAGGCCCACCCGGACTTCCAGATCGTCATCTCCTACAACCCGGGCTACCAGAGCCTGATGAAGGACCTGAAGCAGTCCACCAAACAGCGCTTCGGTGCATTGGACTTCAACTACCCCGAACACGCCATCGAAGCCGAGATCGTCGCCCACGAAACCGCCGTGAGCCTGGACGTGGCGGGCAAACTGGTCGGCATTGCCGAGCGCGCGCGCAACCTCAAGGGCCACGGCCTGGACGAAGGCATCTCCACCCGCATGCTGATCTACGCGGGCAGCCTGATCGCAAAAGGCGTGGCTGCGCAGGCCGCCTGCCGCGTGGCCCTGGTACGCCCGATCACCGACGACCCGGACATGCGCGATGCTTTGGACGCCGCGGTGGCAACTTTTTTCTGATCTTGCCATGAGCGTTCACCTGCACGACCACGCCGAGTGGACCGACCAGCTGGAGCAGCCCTCGCGCGAGCTGCTGGAACGTTGCTGGACGGATGCGACCAAGGCTTTCTCGGCACGCGGGCTGGACAACTATGTCAAGGGCGCCGCCGCGCTGCGCGGCCTGGGCCGCGGCCACGAGCTGGTCAACGCCTGGATCGACGGCGCACCGCAGGTGGCGCAGGAGATCGGAGAGGACGTGGTCGGTGAACTCGCCACCACCGCGCTCATGCTCGCGTCCAAGACCTCGGGCGCGGTGATCGAACTGGTGCTGGCCACCGCGCCCACCGCCGCGCGCCGCCTGGCCGACGGTGCGCTCTTTCTGCAGTACCTGCAGTTCCTCAACACCTTGGTGGCGCAGGCGCCGCGTGGCCTGCGACCCATGCTGGGTCAGCTCGATGCGCTGTTCGGGCAGCTCACGCTGGGCGGGCTGCGCCGCTGGGCCACCTGGGGCGCGCAGGCGCACCGCATCAACTACGAAGAACAGATCGCCTATTTCGGCCTGCAGTCCAAAGAGTCGCTGGCCATGCTGCAGAAGGAGCGCAAGGGTACGCTGCTGGTGGACGTGCAACGGCGCATCAACATGTACCTGCGCGCGCTCTGGGGCCGTGACTTCTTCATGCGCCCCACCGCAGGCGATTACGAGAGCCGCGAGGGCTACCGGCCCTACATCGAGGACTATTTCATCCACCTGCCCGATGCCTATGACGCGGTCGAGGGAAACGCCGGCATAGTGGACGCGACTACGCTGTACCGCGCCGCGGCGGCGCACGCGGCGGCGCATGTGGTGTTCACCCGCCAGCCGATCACGGCCGAGTCGCTGAGCCCCTGGCAGATGGCGCTGATCGACTTGATGGAAGACGCGCGGGTCGAAACCCTCACGCTGGCCCGTTTTGCGGGCCTGCGACCGCTCTGGGCGCAGTTGCACACCGTGCAGGTCACGCAACAAGCGACGGCCGGTGACTGGCTCAACCGCCTGGCGCGCGCGCTGTTGGACCCGTCGTACGAGGACACCCACCCCTGGATCGCCCAGGGCCGCGCGCTGCTGGCCGAGGCGATGCCGCGCATGCAGGCCGATCCGCACGACAACACCGTGTCGTGGGAACTGGGCGTGCAGCTGGCGCACAGCTACCGCGAGCTCACTCAAGGGCCTGCCTTCCAGCCACGCACGGACCTGCAGACGGCCGCCTACCGCGACGACAACCGCTACTTCTGGGCCTTCGACGGTTTCGATTTCGAGCGCAGCATCGCCGCCGGCTACGAGCCGCCGCAGCAGGTGCGCAAGCAGGTCAACCTGATGGAGTTCGTCAACGAGCTGGAGGTGGAGGGCGCGGGCGACGACGCACAGGAAATCTGGGTGCTGGGCACAGAACTGTTTCCCTACGAAGACTTGGGTGTGTCCTTCAACCAAAGCGAAGGACGCGAGCCGTTGCTGCCGGCGGTGCACTACGGCGAGTGGGACCACATGATCCAGCTCGAACGCCCGGCCTGGGCCACGGTGCAGGAGCGCCGCCCCAAGGCTGGTGACGTGGCGGTGATCGACGGCATCTTGGTCGAACACCGGCGCCTGATCGGCCGCATGAAATACATCCTAGATGCGATGCAGCCGCAGGGCGTGCAGCGCATCCGCAAGCTGGAAGATGGCGACGACATCGACCTCAACGCCGCGCTAACCTCGGTGATCGAAATGCGCATGGGCCGCCAGCCCGACCCGCGCATCATGATGCGCAGCAGGCGCAAGGTGCGCGACATCTCCGTGCTGGTGCTGCTCGACCTGTCTCAATCAACAAACGACAAGGTGGCCGGGCAAGACCAGACGGTGCTGGAACTCACGCGCTCGGCCTGCGCGCTGCTGGCCGACGCGATCCAAAAAGTGGGCGACCCGTTCGCTATCCACGGTTTCTGCTCCGACGGCCGGCACGACGTGAACTACTGGCGCTTCAAGGACTTTGACCAGCCCTACGACGACACCGCCAAGGCGCGCTTGGCCGGTATGGAGGGGCAGCTGTCTACCCGCATGGGCGCGGCCATCCGCCACGCCGCCGCCGCGCTCAAGGCGCAACGCAGCAGCAAGAAGCTGCTGCTCGTCATCACCGACGGCGAACCGGCCGATGTGGACGTGCGCGACCCACAGTACCTGCGCCACGACACCAAGAAGGCGGTGGAAGAAGCCGGCCGCAATGGCGTGATGACCTACTGCATGAGCCTGGACCCGCGCGCCGACCAGTACGTGCGCCGCATCTTTGGCGAGCGCAACTACCTGGTGGTGGACAAGGTGGAAAGGCTGCCAGAAAAGCTGCCGGTGCTCTATGCTGGCCTCACCCGATAAATAGGAACACGCCATGAGCACTATCCAGAGCCGCACCAAAACCTACGCCGGTATCGACCACGAAGAACACAACGGTATGACCATGACCGGGCGCATCATCCGCGACGCCTGGGTGTTCGGCCTGCTGCCAGAGGGCGAAGGCTTTGCCGGCAAACACGCGGGCGATTTGCAAAACCTGTTTGAAGCGGTGCACGCCGCGTGGGATCCGTATGGCCAGCTGCCCAGCCGCTTACCCCCCGAGCTGGCCACGCGCCACACGCGCATCCACGACGAGGCCATGCAACGGGCCAAAGCCATGGGCTGGGATGCCGAGTTGGGCGACGACGACTGAGCGCATCAGCGGCGCAGGGGCAAGGGCGTGTGTCCGCCGTATTGCTTCGCTAATTGGCTCTCGGCGTTCTCCAGCATGAAGTAACGAAACGCTTCGGCGGCGGGTGAAAGCATTTTGGAAAGGGTGTGCACCACGTTCCAAGCCCGCACGATGGGCGTGCCCTCAACGTCGATCACGCCAATCAGACCGTGCTCCAGCTCCAGGCCCAAGGTGTGCAACGACAAAAAACTCAGGCCCATGCCCGCCATGACGGCTTGTTTGATCGTTTCATTGCTCGTCATCTCCATCACCACGCGCGGCTCAAAACGTTGGGAGGTCATGAATTTTTCCATCGCCGCGCGGATGCCTGAGCCGCGCTCGCGCACGATGAAGCTGTAGGGCCGCAGGTGCTCGGTGGTGGGGTGTCCCACCTTGAGCAAAGGGTGATCGGTCGGGGCCACAAACATGTGCGGGTGGGCAGCAAAGGGCTCGGCTCGCGTGGCCAATTCGGTGGGTGGGCGGCCCATGACGGCGATGTCCACTTCGTTGCCTTGCAGCATCTGCACCAGCTGTTCACGGTTGCCCACCACCAGTTTGATTTCAATGCCGCTGTGCTCTTGCCTGAATTGGGTCAGCAAGCGCGGCAAAAAGTATTTCGCCGTGCTGACCATGCCAATGGTCAAGGTGCCGACCTCTAAGCGCTGCAAACGGGCCGCGGCGTCCTCGGCATCTTTCAGCGTGGCCAGCATCTTGCGGGCGTAGACCAGCATGTACTCCCCAGCCGTGGTCAATGACACCTGGCGTCCTTTGCGATCGAACAGGGGCAAGCCCAAATGCCCCTCTAACTCCTTGATTTGCATGGTCACGGCCGGGGGTGTCAGGTGCAATGCCTCAGCAGCGCGGGCAAAACTGAGGTGTTTGGCGACCTCAGTGAAAACCCTAAGTTGGCGGAAGGTGGCGTTTTTCATTAAGTAATACCTTAACTTAATTTGAATAAATCGTGAATTTACCTTATTTAAGTCAGTTCTTATAGTGGTTCCATGGCTGCGCATGCGGTGTGTTTTTTTAGGAGGTGGCGATGCTCAAGGCATTGATTTTTGATGTGGACGGCACGCTGGCCGACACCGAGCACGCTCACCTCAAAGCCTTCAACCAAGCCTTTGCGCAAGAGGGCTTGAACTGGCACTGGAGCGAGGCCGAGTACACCGAATTGCTCAACATTTCGGGCGGCAAAGAACGCATGCTGCACCACTGGCGCCAACTGGAGCCCGACATGAAGGAAGTTCAAGGCGGTGCGGTAAACGACACCATGGAGCGCTTGCATTTGGTCAAAACCGCGTTTTACGAAGCCGCCGTGCGCAACGGCGAAGTCAGTTTGCGTCCGGGGGTGTTAGCCTTGATGCAAGAAGCCCGTGAGCAAGACCTGCAACTGGCGATCGCCACCACCACCTCGCCGGCCAATATCGCTGCCTTGTTGACCGCGGCCATCGGGTCCGATTGGCGCACCCATTTCTTGGCGGTGGGCGATGCCTCGTCGTCACCCATCAAAAAGCCCGACACCCAGGTGTACCGACAAGTGCTCCGCGACATGGGTTTTGAAGCCAGCGAATGCGTGGCGTTTGAAGACTCTTCCAATGGCTTGCGCGCCGCCAACGCCGCGGGTTTGAAAACTGTCATCACCCCCAACCCCTTCACCGAACACCACGACTTTCGCGCCGCTTGGCGCGTGGTCCCGGACTTGCGCCAAGCGCGCTTGATCCAGCTGCGCCGTTGGTTCGATCAAGCCTGAACGATTGTTAAGAAAGAACTGCCATGAGCACCATTCGCCTTGCCCCCTCCATTTTGTCGGCCGACTTTGCCCGTTTGGGTGAAGAGGTTCGTGCCATTGAAGCCGCGGGTGCTGCATGGTTCACTTTGATGTGATGGACAACCACTACGTGCCCAACCTGACCATCGGTCCTTTGGTGTGTGAAGCGATCCGCCCGCACGTGAGCATTCCCATCGACGTGCACCTGATGGTCGAGCCCGTGGACGACCTCATCCCCATGTTCACCAAGGCTGGCGCCAACATCATCAGTTTCCACCCCGAGGCCAGCCGCCACGTGGACCGCACCGTGCAGCTCATCAAGTCGCACGGCTGCAAGGCCGGCCTGGTGCTCAACCCCGCCACCAGCCTGAGCGTGCTCGACCACGTCATGGACCGCTTGGACCTGATCTTGCTCATGAGCGTGAACCCGGGTTTTGGCGGCCAGTCCTTTATTCCCAGCACCTTGGGCAAGTTGCGTGAGGTGCGCGCACGCATCGACGCCCACGTCGCCGCCGGTGGCCAGCCCATTTGGCTCGAGGTCGATGGGGGTGTGAAGGTTGACAACATCGCCGAGATCGTCGCCGCGGGCGCCGACACCTTGGTCGCGGGCAGTGCCGTCTTCGGCGCGCCCGACAACAACGGCGGCTACACCACCGTCATGGGCCAGTTGCGTCGCAACGCCCGTGCCGCCTGATCCGTTTTCCTCTTTGTTTTTTTCCCTGAAAGCCCGGTATGCCCTTGTCCAAACGCCCCACACTGACCCAGTTCTTGATCGAACAGCGTCGCCGATACCCCACCGCCACTGGCGACTTCAACGCGCTGATCTTGGACGTGGCGCTGGCGTGTAAAGCCATTGCACGCAGCGTCTCGCACGGCGCCTTGGGCGACATGTTGGGTAACCACGGTGACGATCAAGCCAGTATCAACGTGCAGGGCGAGACGCAGAAAAAACTCGACGTCATCAGCAACGACATCTTCATCAAGTCCAACGAATGGGGCGGTCACTTGGCGGGCATGGCGTCCGAGGAAATGGACGGCCCATACCCCATCCCCAAGAACTATCCCCAAGGCAAATACCTGTTGGTGTTCGATCCTTTGGATGGCTCGAGCAACATCGACGTCAACGTCAGCATCGGCACCATCTTCAGCGTCTTGCGCGCCCCCCAGTCGGTGATCGATGCGGGCCGCGAAGTGGTCAGCGAAGATTTTCTGCAACCCGGCGCTCAGCAAGTGGCCGCGGGTTATGCCTTGTATGGCCCCACCACCATGTTGGTGCTCACCGTGGGCACGGGCGTGTACGGCTTCACCTTGGATCCCAACCTGGGCGAGTTCAAGCTCACGCACGAAAAAATCCAAATCCCGGCCGACACGCAAGAGTTCGCCATCAACGCCTCCAACAGCCGCTTCTGGGAGCAACCCGTCAAGCGCTACGTCGACGAATGTTTGGCGGGCAAGACTGGCCCCCGTGCCAAAGATTTCAACATGCGTTGGATCGCTTCGATGGTGGCTGAGGCGCACCGCATTTTGATGCGCGGTGGTGTGTTCTTGTACCCCCGCGACACCAAAGACCCCAGCAAAGCTGGCCGTCTGCGCTTGCTGTACGAAGCCAACCCCATCGGCATGATCATGGAACAAGCCGGTGGCCGCGCCAGCACGGGCCGCGAAGCGATGTTGACGGTGCAGCCCACTGAATTGCACCAGCGCATCGGCTTGGTGTTCGGCTCAAAAAACGAAGTCGAGCGCATCGAGCGTTACCACGCCGAACCGTCGCCAGCCCAAGACGACGCCAACCCCTTGTTCAGCGAACGCAGCCTGTTTCGCGACTGAACCTCAATCTGACACCCCATAGCAAACGCCAGGAGGCCCCCATGTCCGTTAAGCACCCCATCATCGCCATCACCGGTTCGTCCGGCGCCGGCACGTCCACCGTCACTCGCACATTCCAGAACATTTTCCGCCGCGAAAGCGTGACGGCCGCCATCATCGAAGGCGACAGCTACCACCGCTACGACCGAAAAGAAATGAAGGTCAAGGCCGCTGAAGCCGAAAAAGCAGGCAACAACAACTTCAGCCACTTCGGCGCCGACGCCAACCTGTTTGGCGAAATCGAAAGCCTGTTCAAGACCTACGGCGAAACCGGCCAAGGCAAAAGCCGCAAGTACCTGCACAACGCCGAAGAGGCCGCGCCCTACAAACAAGACCCCGGTACCTTCACGCCTTGGGAAGCCCTGCCCACCGATACCGACATGCTGTTCTACGAAGGTCTACACGGTGCGGTGGTAACGCCTGAGCACAACGTGGCCCAGTACCCCGACCTCTTGGTCGGTGTGGTGCCGGTCATCAACTTGGAGTGGATCCAGAAGCTCTACCGCGACAAAAACATGCGCGGCTACAGCACCGATGCGGTGACCGACACCATCCTGCGCCGCATGCCCGAATACGTGAACTACATCTGCCCACAGTTCCAGCACACGCACGTGAACTTCCAGCGCGTGCCGATCGTGGACACCTCCAACCCCTTCGTGGCCCGCGATGTGCCCACGGCCGACGAGAGCATGGTTGTGATCCGTTTTGCAAAACCCAAAGGCATCGACTTCCAGTACCTGCTGAGCATGATCAACGGCTCCATGATGAGTCGCGCCAACACCATCGTGGTGCCCGGCGGCAAGATGGAAATCGCCATGCAGCTCATCTTCACGCCCTTCATCTGGCGAATGATGGAACGCAAGAAAAAAGCCGCGTGATCAATCAACAAGGAATTCAGATGCAACACCCCACCCCCGCCATGGCCCGTCAGATGGCCAATGCCGTTCGCATGCTCGCCGTGGATGCCGTGGAAAAAGCCAAGAGCGGCCACCCCGGTGCGCCCATGGGTATGGCCGACATCGCCGAAGTGCTGTGGAACCGCCACCTGCAGCACAACCCAAGCAACCCGCAGTGGGCCAACCGCGACCGTTTTGTGCTCTCCAACGGCCACGGCTCCATGCTGATTTACGCCTTGTTGCACCTCACGGGCTACGACCTGCCCATGAGCGAGCTCAAGAACTTCCGCCAGTTGCACAGCAAAACCGCCGGTCACCCCGAAGTGGGCATCACCCCCGGCGTGGAAACCACCACCGGCCCGCTGGGCCAAGGCATCACCAACGCGGTGGGCATGGCGCTGGCTGAGAAGCTGCTGGCGGCCGAGTTCAACCGACCCGGCCACGCCATCGTTGACCACCACACCTACGTGTTCATGGGCGACGGCTGCTTGATGGAAGGCATCTCGCACGAAGCTTGCTCCTTGGCCGGCACCTTGCGTTTGTCCAAATTGGTGGCGCTGTACGACGACAACGGCATTTCGATCGACGGGCACGTCGACGGATGGTTTACCGATGACACGCCCATGCGCTTCGCCGCTTACGGCTGGCACGTGATCCCCAACGTGGACGGTCACGACCCCGCCGCTGTCGATGCGGCCTTGCGCCAAGCCCACGAGCAGTCGGCCCGCGCCGATGGCAAGCCCACCTTGATCTGCTGCAAGACCGTCATCGGTCAAGGCTCGCCCAACAAGGCCGGCACACACGATTTACACGGTGCCGCCTTGGGCGCCGCCGAGGTGCAAGCCACGCGCGACGCTTTGGGTTGGACCGCCGCCCCCTTCGAGATCCCCGCCGACATCGCGCAAGCTTGGGACGCCCGCGAGCGAGGCCAACAAGCGCAAGCGCAGTGGGAGCAGCGCATGGCCGCTTACCGCAGCGCTTTCCCCACTGAGGCCGCCGAGTTTGAGCGCCGTATGGCCGGTGAGACCCCCGCCGCATGGGCGACGCAGTTGCCCGCCGTCTTGGCCACCATCGCCGCCAACGACCAAGCCCACGCCACCCGCAAAGCCAGCCAAAACGCTTTGGACGCGATGGCCCCGCTGTGGCCAGAGATGTTTGGCGGCAGCGCCGACTTGACCGGCTCGAACCTGACCAACTTCAAAACCTGCGTGCGCGCCGGTCGCGACCAGTGGGGCAACCACCTGAGCTACGGCGTGCGCGAGTTCGGCATGGCCGCCATCATGAACGGCATCACGCTGCACGGTGGCTACCTGCCTTACGGCGGCACCTTCCTGACCTTCAGCGACTACAGCCGCAACGCCATCCGCATGGCCGCGCTCATGAAGCAGCGCGTGATCCACGTCTTCACCCACGACTCCATCGGTTTGGGTGAAGACGGCCCCACCCACCAGTCCGTGGAGCACGTGCCGAGCTTGCGCATCATCCCGGGCCTGGACGTGTGGCGTCCGGCCGATGGCCTAGAGACGGCCGTGGCGTGGGCGGTGTCTTTGGAGCGCCGCGATGGCCCCAGTGCCTTGTGCTTGTCGCGCCAGAACCTGCCCCGCCTGAGTCACATCGACCAAGCATCCAGCATTCGCCAAGGCGGCTACATCTTGCGCGACGTGGCCAACCCACAAGCCGTGATCGTGGCCACCGGATCGGAGCTGGAAATCGTCTGCCAAGCGCAAGAGCGTTTGAGCGCCAAAGGCCTGCGCGTGCGGGTGGTCTCCATGCCGTCGACCAATGTGTTCGACCGTCAAGCCCAGGCCTACCAAGATCAAGTGCTGCCCTTGAACCTGCCCGCGGTGGCCGTGGAAGCGGCGCACCCCGATGGCTGGCGCAAGTACGTGGGTCGCACCGGTCGAGTGGTGGGCATCGCCAGCTTTGGTGAGTCGGCACCGGCCAAAGACCTTTACGCTCACTTCGGCATCACGGCCGACGCGGTGGCCCAAGCGGTGGAAGCGGTGGTGGCCGCATGAGCACGCGGGCTTACGACTTGGTCATGTTTGACCTGGACGGCACGCTGGTGGAAACCGGCCCCGAGATCGCCGACGCGACCAACGACACCTTGTCTCATTTTGGTTGGGCCACGGTCACCCAAGAGCAGGTCAATGCATGGATCGGTCACGGCACGCGCGAGCTCTTGCTGCAGGCCATGGCCTTTGTCTTGCAAACGCCGGCCGAAGACTTGCGCCACAGCGATCGGTTTGCCCAAGCCGAGGCGGTGTTCATTGGCCACTACCAATCGCGTTGTGGCACCCGCAGCCACCTGTACCCACAGGTGTTGGAAACCTTGAGCGCACTGCGTCAACAAGGGGTGTTCACCGCCGTCATCACGAACAAGGAAAGGCGTTACACCCAGAACGTGCTCGATGCCCATGGCCTCATGCCCTTGCTCGACCGCGTCATCAGCGGTGACACCCTACCCAAGAAAAAGCCCAACCCAGCAGGCATTGAATTTTGTCTGGCGCACTTTGGGGTGGATGCCTCGCGGGCTTTGTTCGTGGGCGATTCCAGCATCGATGTTCAAACCGCCCGCAACGCCGGCGTGGAGGTTTGGGCATTGCCTTATGGCTACAACATGGGGCAACCCATTGAAGCCTGCCAACCCGACCGGGTGATCCCGGACGTTTCCGCATTGCTGGCCTGACGGTCCAGTCCTGACGATTGACTTTTTACTTTAGAGAGTATTCCCCATGACCATTCGCATCGGTATCAACGGATTTGGCCGCATCGGCCGCATGGTGTTT
>JANQXJ010000219.1:0-448 GCA_030729445.1 Limnohabitans sp.
GGCGCCGAAGCGCCTTGCGCGTGCATGGTGCCCGCTGTCGCTGTCGCTGCCGCTGCCGCCAAGGCAGTCGGCTGTGCCCGGGGCATCAGCGGCGCTTTGGGCGGCAGGCGACTGCCCGAAAGCTCGGCCACACAGCGGCACAACAACACTTGCGCCAAATGGCAACGGTAAGCGGCCGACGCGTGCAAGTCGCCCAGGGCTTCCAAGCCCTCGGGGAGCGCGGACGCCGATGCCAAAGGCTCCAACGCCGCCAGATCAAACTGCGCGGTCAAGGCCTGCTCGGCCTGCTGCCAGCGCACTACACCAAAACCCAAGCCAGTCACTGCCACACGCACGCGCTGGCCTTGCGGACCGACCTTTGCCACCGCCACCCCGGTCAGCGCAAAGCGCGACGCAGGCTGCTCAAACTTGATGTATTGAATGCCCGTGGAAGGCGGAAACCGCACGC
>JANQXJ010000219.1:458-2782 GCA_030729445.1 Limnohabitans sp.
TGAGCGCAGTGGTGTACCGGCCCTGAAAATAAGCGTCGGCTTCGATCTCGCGCACCGAGGTCACCACCTTGGCACCTGCGGCCAACACGCCTGCAGGCCAGCAGGCGGCTGGATCGTTGTGCGCAAGTGAGCCACCGATCGTGCCCATGTTGCGCACCTGCGCATCGGCGATGTTGCCGGCCAGTGCAGCCAGGCCCGGCGCAAAACTGCCAACCACTTCGCTGGCGGCCACGCTGGCGTGCGTGGCCATCGCCCCGATCCACAGCGTGTTCTGTCCATCGGAGCCGGGTTCGAGGCGAATATCCCGCAGGCCGGGTACATCCTGTAAATCCACCAGCGCCGACGGGCTGGCCATGCCCAGCTTCATGGCCGCCAGCAAAGACTGGCCACCGGCCAGCCAGACGGGGTCTCCCTCGTTGTCCGGATTGAGGGACGCAGAAGGAGCGATAAGCGCCAAGGCACTATCGAGCGTAGCAGGTCGGGAAAATTCAAAGTGGTTCATGGCGTGCCCGCCTGACGCATCGCCACCAAGCCTTCGCAGATGGCCTCCACGATACCCTCGTAACCCGTACAACGGCACAAATTGCCACCGATCGCATGGCGCACCCACTGCGGATCAATCGGGTCTTGCGCCGCTTGCGGTTCAGCGGCCAAAGCCACGGCGCACATCAGAAAACCCGGTGTGCAAAAGCCGCATTGCAAGGCGTGGTGCTGACTGAAGGCCTGCTGCATGGGGTGCAGCAGGTCCGGTGCAGGGGCCAGGCCTTCGACGGTCCGCACCGCTCGGCCTTGCACCTGCAGGGCCAGCACATTGCATGACTTGACCGCCCGGCCGTCGACCTGCACCGTGCAGGCACCGCATTGGGCCGTGTCGCAGCCTTGGTGTGTGCCGCGCAAGCCAAGCACCTCGCGCAGGCCATCGATCAGCAAGGTTTGTGGCTCAAGCTGTAGCGCATGCAGTTGGCCATTGACCTGCAACTGGATGGGACGGCTCATGCGCGCACCCTCGCCACGCACAGCGCGGTGCCGGGTCGTTTGTTCAGACAGACGGACTTCATGCGTTCTTCCTTAAGGCAGACGCAAAACGGAGCGATCGAAAGCGTGGCGCGTGGATTCCAGTTCGGCCTCGGTCATGTTCAGCAACGGCCGACGCACCTTGCCGCCGTGCTGACCCAACAGGTCTTGCCAGGCCTTGCCGTGGGCCTGCGGCTTGCCTTTGGGCCTGCTTTCGCGCAAGGCCTGGCGCACGGGCTCCAGACTGTCGCGCACTTGGCGGGCCTCGTCGTGTTTTCCGGCAAAGGCCAGACGGGTGTATTCGTTCATGCGCTGATCGACCTTGGTCTGCAGCAAGAAGGGCGGAGTCGAGCACAGGTAAAGCTTCCAGCCCAACTCGATGATGTTGTCCAGCCAGTCGTGTTCGTCGGGGTTGCTGACGGGGATCTTGTCACCGACCCGCTCGGTCCGGCGCTTGTAATTGGCACGGTCGGTGCTGGACTTGATGGCCCCCACGTTGGGCAATTCGGCAATGCGTGCGCACAGCTCGGGGCTCATGGTGTAGCCGCAATCGGGGTGGTTCCACATGGCCAGGCCAATGTCGAGTTTTTCCGACAAGTAGCGGTAGTACTCGTAAATGGTTTCGTCGGTGTCCGCGCCAAAGTGCAGCACCGGGCTGTGCACGATCACGTAATCAGCGCCGATGTTTTGCGAATGCTGGGCAAGCTCCAGCACGACATCCAGGTTGGTGTCCGAGCACGAGGTGATGATGCCGCAGCGGCCGATGCCGCCCCGGTCACCCGCCGCCTGCGCAGCCTCGACCGACATTTCCATCAAGCGCTTGCGCTCGGGAATCGACATGGAAAAGAACTCAGCCTGCTTACCCGCGATGAACAAGCCACCCAGCTGAAGGTCCTTGATCCAGTGGTCCAGATTTTCGCGGTAGGCTTTTTCGTCGATGCGCAGCGCGTCGTCAAACGGGGTCAGGTTGGCGGCCCAGACGCCCATCAGGTGTTCTCGGGCGTATTCCTTGGCTTCTGATTTTTTATAGTCCATGGGGTTCTTTCAGTGTGATGAAGTGAAGAAATTAAGAAGATCAAGCCTGGCCGTTCATGGCACGCCAGAACTGCTCGGCCGTCAATGGAAACTGGAGCGGACATTCGCCCAGGGGCGACAAGGCGTCACGCGCCGCATTCATCAAAGCCGCAGGCACGCCGATGCAGCCCGCCTCGCCCACGCCCTTGGCACCCAGCAGGTTGTTCGGGCTGGGAATGGCAAAGCTGTGGATGTCGATGGGGGGCATGTCGTCGGCACGCGGCACCGCGTAGTCC
>JANQXJ010000220.1 GCA_030729445.1 Limnohabitans sp.
GGGCCCGGCGAAATCGGTTTGCTGGCCTCCATCCAATCGCTGCCGTTTTTGCTGCTCTCCATGCCGCTGGGCCTGTTGGCCGACCGCACCTCGCGCACGCGTTTGATGGCGCTGGCCGAGACGCTGCGGGCCTTGGCTTTGCTGTTGCTGCTGGCGCTGATCGTCACCGGGAATGTGTCGATAGCGGCTTTGGCCATCATTGGTTTTATGGCGGCTGTTGGCACGGTGGCCTTCAGTGTGGCGGCGCCATCTTTGGTGCCCGCGCTGGTGCAGGTGGAGGGCCTTGCGCAAGCCAACGGGCGGCTGGAGTTGGCACGCAGCGCGGCGTTTGCAGCAGGTCCAGCCTTGGCCGGGGCCTTGATCGCGTGGACCGGGGCGTCGGCGGCGTTTGTGCTGTCGGGCATGTTGTCGGTGGCGGCGGTGTTGTGCCTGCGCGGCATAACCGAGCCTGCGCGTGCCCCCATGCCAGCGCGACACCCTTTGCTGGAGCTGCAGGACGGGGCCAAGTGGGTGTGGCAGAGCGATTTGCTCCGGCCCATGATGTTTTGCTCCATTGCCTGGAACATTTCTTGGTTCATGCTGCAAGCGGCCTATGTGCCCTATGCCATCCACGACCTGGGGCTGGATGCGAGTGGCGTGGGCATCACGCTGGCTTTGTATGGCGTGGGCATGATCGTGGGGGCGCTGCTCGCGCCGCGTGTGGTGCGGGCCTTGCCGTTTGGGCAGGCGATTTTGCTCGGGCCTTATTTCTCTGTGCTGGCGGCGGTCACGATGGCGCTGACCTTGTTGTGGCCACAGGGCTGGCTGGCGGGGCTGTCTTACTTTTTCTTTGGGGCGGGGCCGATCATCTGGACCATCACCTCGACCACGCTGCGCCAGACCGTGACGCCCCGCGCCATGATCGGGCGGGTCACGTCCATCAATATTGTGGTCAGCACCGGCGCTCGCCCGCTGGGTGCGGCCTTGGGCGGTGTGGTGGGTGTGAGTTTCCCGGTCTCGGTGAGCCTGTGGTGTGTGGTGCTGGGTTTTGGTTTGCAAGCCATCATCATCAGCGCCTCCAAGATCAGAACGCTCAAACGCTTGCCCGACCCCTTGCCCGATTGATGTGACACCCACCAGGAGACCTGCGCATGCAACAAGCCGAATTTGAACAATTGCTCCAGCGCTTTTCTGCCGCCGCCGAAGCGGGTGATGGTGAGGCTTTTGCGCAGTGCTTCACGCCCGATGGCGTTTACCACGACTACATCTACGGCGACCACACGGGCCGCGCCGATATTGCCCACATGATGAACGCGCTGTTCCACCGCGATGCGGGGCCCGATTACCGCTGGGAAATGTTTGACCCGGTGTGCAATGGGCAGGTGGCCTACGCGCGGTCTTTGTCGAGTTTTACCTCTCGCGTGCCCGAGTTTGCGGGGCGGCAGGTGGTGATCGACGGCATCAGCCGCTTTGAGCTGCGTGACGGTTTGATTTGCGACTACAGCGAATCGGTCAACGGTGGCGTGGCCATGGTGCAGCTGGGGGTGGCTGCGCCGCGCCTGGAAAAGGTGCTCAAACGATGGAGCCTGCAGCTGCTCGACCAGCCCGCGACCCAAGCATTTTTGGCCCGTGGCAAGCGCACGGTGTGAGTGATTGAAAGCTTTGAAAGGCCTGGCCATGAATTACCAAGACATCTTGTACAGCGTGGAACACCGCATCGCGACCATCACCCTGAACCGCCCGGACAAGCTCAACGCCTGGACCGCTGTGATGGAGCGCGAGGTGCGCGAGGCCATGGACGCCGCCGCCGCTGACGACGGTGTGCGGGCCATTGTTCTCACCGGTGCAGGTCGGGGCTTTTGCGCCGGAGCCGACATGGATTTGCTCAAGGGCCTGGACCCGAGCGATATCACGGCCACCACCTGGACGAAACCCTTTGATGTGAACCAGCGGCTCGATTACCAGACGCGTTATGGCTTTTATCCGGCGATCCCCAAGCCGGTGATTGGCATGCTCAACGGCGCAACCGCAGGCATTGGCTTGGTGCATGCCTTGTATTGCGACATCCGCTTTGCGGCCGACAACGCGGTGTTCACCACCGCGTTTTCCAGGCGCGGCCTGATTGCCGAACACGGCCTGAGTTGGATGCTGCCGCGCATCGTGGGCCACGCCAACGCCATGGATTTGTTGCTGTCGGCCCGCAAGCTGCTGGCCCCCGAGGCGCAGGCCATGGGCTTGGTCAACAAGGTGTTTGCGCCGCAGGCTTTGGCCGAAGCGACCTATGCCTATGTGCGTGATTTGGTGGACAACGTGTCGCCCCGCTCGATGGCGGTGATCAAGCGCCAGCAGTACGACGCGCCCTTTCAGACGCTGGCAGAAAACACCCGCCAGGCCAATGCCGAGATGGCCCGCAGTTTTGAGAGTGAAGACTTCCGCGAAGGCGTGGCGCATTTCATGGAAAAACGCGCCCCGCAATTCACGGGCCGATGAATGTGCCGATGACTGCGCCGCAGCGGGCAGCGGCTTATTTGAGCGTCATCAGCGGGATGTCTTTGGCCGTGGCCAGTTTGTCGAGCTGGGCGCGGGTCTGGCTGGCCAAGAAGGCCTCGATGGCTTGGCGCGTGGCGGGTTTGAACAGGTCTTTGACCGGGTGCGCCTGTGGCAGGCCTGCGGCTTCGCACAGGCGCTGCGCAAAGTGCGGATCCAGCGCCGCAACGGCCACACGGCCGTTTTTGCAGGGGTAGATGCGGTAGCCCGCGTGCGCACCGCCCACCGCGCCGTCGGGTGTGGTCATGCG
>JANQXJ010000221.1 GCA_030729445.1 Limnohabitans sp.
GGCGGGCCGCTGGACCTGTGTGGTTGGTCCCAATGGCGCAGGCAAATCGAGCTTTCTCAAGTCGCTGGCGGGATTGTTGCCGCACAGCGGGCAAGTGTTGTGGCAAGGCCAGCCGCTGGCATCGCTCACGCGTCAGCAAAGGGCTTTGCAACTGTCCTGGCTGGGGCAGGGCGAAGCCAGCACGCTGGACTTGCGGGTGTGGGACGTGGCCATGCTCGGCCGCTTGCCACACCAAAGCTGGCTGAGTACACCCTCTGCAATCGATGCGCAAATGGTGGAAGCCGCTCTCAAGGCCACACAGGCTTGGGATTGGCGCGAGCGCATGCTGAGTGAGTTGTCGGGCGGCGAGCGCCAACGCGTGCTGCTGGCCCGGGCTATGGCGGGCAATGCACCTACCATGCTGATGGACGAACCCCTGGCCAACCTGGACCCGCCGCACCAAGTCGATTGGCTGGAGCAGGTGCACTGCCTCTTGGCGCAAGGCACCACGGTGGTCAGCGTGCTGCACGAGATCGGCATGGCCTTGCACGCCGACGACATCGTGGTCATGCGCGAAGGCCGGGTGGTGCACCACGGCGCAGGCACCGACGCGGCCACACACGCCGCCATCGAGTCCGTGTTTGACCAACGGATTCGCATCCGTGCGCTTGATGGGCAGTGGGTGGTATTGCCGCGCATGGCTTGACACCTGTTTTCGGAGTCGCCATGGCTAAAATCAATGCCATGGAACTCAAAGTCGTCGTTTACTCCAAGTCCGCCTGCCCGCAGTGCGAATCCGCCAAAATGGTGCTCAAGTCCAAGTCATTGGCCTTTGAAGAAATCAAAATCGACGGCGAAGCCGAACGGATGGCCTTTTACGAAAAGTGTGGCCCATCGGTGCGCCAAATGCCCCAGATCTTCATCAACGACCAGCGCGTGGGTGGTTTGGCGGGTTTGCAAGCAGCCTTGGTCCAATTGGGCCGCTAAAACATTTTTGTGGCCGTGTCCATGTTCAAGGAATCGCCATGAGCCTGATCATGAAACAAGCCATCACCGGGCCAGCGGTCTGGAAGGGCGCAGACATGGTTGGGGACACCACTTGGGTGCATGTCTTGAGCCCTGAAGTGTTGGCGACCCTTGACGCCGCGCTGGCCCATGTCAAGTCCAAAGGGCTGACGTTTCCAAATTTTGGTCGCGAGGACTTCCCCATTGGCGTTTGGGCGCAGGACCTGAAAACCCACAGCGACGAGCTGGAAAACGGTCGCGGATTTTTGGTGCTGCGCGGCTTGCTTGTTGAGCGCTACAGCGAAGAAGACATCCAAATCATCTACTACGGCATTGGCCTGCACATGGGCGTGCCCGTTCGGCAAAACCCCAAGGGTGACTTGCTGGGTTTGGTGATGAACGTGGGCGATGTGACGAAGAAGACCACCCGCGTTTACGAAACCAACCTGTACTTGCCTTACCACTCAGACCCATCAGACGTCGTAGGCCTGTTGTGCATCCGCAAGGCCAAACAGGGCGGTTTGAGTTCTCTGGTGAGCGTGGCAGCGATCTACAACGAGATTTTGCAAAAGTACCCCGAGTACCTGGGCCTGTATTACCGCACTTGGTATTTTTCGCACCTGTGCGAAGACCTGCCCAGCCTGTCGCCCATCTTCAGCCACCACCAAGGCAAGCTCAGCTGCCGCTACCTGCGCCAGTACATTGAACTGGGTCACGAAATCCGAAACCTGCCGCTGTCCCAAGTCGAAATCGAAGCGCTCGATTTGTTCGACGAGATCATGCACCGCGAAGATTTCCGATTGAGCATGATGCTCGAGCCCGGTGATTTGCAGTTTGCCAACAACTACGCCGTGCTGCACTCGCGCAATGGGTTCGAAGACCACGGCGTGCACGAGCTCAACCGCAAGATGCTGCGCCTGTGGGTCAAGATGCCCAACGCGCGGACACTGGCCCCCGAGTTTCCGGGGCGCAACGGTTTCCCGGCACCTGCGACTTTAGCCTGACGGTTCTTTCTGCTGTCAGGGCAACGACTTGCTCGCGGCCACGGCTTTTTTTGGGGGTGATCTCACGGTCTGAGGCGAGTCCAAAAACAAGAGCGTGTCCACATAACCCATGAAGCGGTTGAGGTAGTCGGGCGAGAGGTCGCGCATCAGGCCCAGCGAGCGCAGCACCAGCATGTGGGAGTTGATGGGCCCGGCGTTTTGGGGTGCCTGGGCGATGGCTTGGGTGACTTGTTTTTGGACGCTGATCTTGCCCAGCTGTCGTCGGAACTGTTCCACGCGAGGGTTGTCCAAGCGCCCTTGGCCATTCGGGCTCAAAGGTCGCTTGGTAGTGGGTGCAGCCATGTCTTGCAGCAGTGCCGACAAGGGCGATGGTGTGCGCCTGGCAATGGGCAGCCTTGGTTTGGTTGGCGCTGGCAGCCGAGTTTGAAGCTGCGCCAGAGCCTGCTGCAGCTTGGCTTGCAAAAGCGCTTGGACGGGGCCCGTTTGGGTGCGTGAACGTTCGGCCAAGACTTGGATGTAGTGCCAGCCCACGGGGTCCTGCTGAGCCGCCTCAGCGGCTTGTTCCGTCTGTAAAAGGGCTAGCGCATCCGAAGGGCAGGGTGAGGCTTCGGTCATGGCGCGGTTCGGGTCGTGTTGTTGGCTTTGGGCACTGGGGCCATTTCCACGCGTCGGTTTTGGGCGCGGGCTTGTTCGCTGGTGTTGGGCACCAAGGCTTGTTCTTGGCCAAAGGCGGCGGCAAACAGCAGGGGCGATGGCATGCCTTCTTCGATCAGGGTGCGTGTGACGGTGAGGGCCCGCTGGGCCGAGAGTTCCCAGTTGTCCGCGAATTCCCGGTTGCGGCTGGTGATTGCCCGATCGTCTGTGAAGCCGCTGACCATCAGCATCTCATCCCGTGTTTGCAGGTAGCTGCGCAGAGGCAGCACCAGGCTTTTGAGCAGTTGGCGACCCTCAGGCTCGAGTTGGTCCGAGTTGAGCTTGAACAGCAGTTTGCCGCTGATGCCGATGCGGCCGTTGTTCAGGGTGATGCGGCCGCTGGCCAGCGGGATGGCCAAAGCGTTTTCGAGCGAGAGGCGTTTTTGCTCTTCGATCTGGCGCTTTTGCACCTCCACTTCAAGTTGCGAGGCCATGTCCAGTTGCGCGGCCATCACCCCCACCAGCAGCAGCACAAACGCGCCCAACAGGCCGGTCATCAGGTCGGCAAACGAGATCCAGGTGGCCGATGTGGCTTCGACGTCGGCGTCGTGCTCCAGCATTAGACCGCCCCTTCAGTGACCGGGTCGGAGCGGCGTTGCAGGGCGTCGAGCACATCCTTTTGGCTGCCGATGCTCAGGTCAATGATTTCGCGGGCTTGCGCCACGTAATAAGCCAGTTGTTCGTCGCTGCGCGTCATCGATTTGTCCAAGGCCTCTTCGATGCGCTGCAACTGGGCCATGAGTTGTTCGTTGGTTTGGCTGAAGGCGCGCACGGCAAAGCCCAGGCTCTCGCCGAGGCTGGCCACGTCTACCGCGCTGGCGGTGATCTGCGCGGCGATGCCACCCAGTTTGTCGGTCTCTTGCGCAACGTGTGCTTGGAAATGTTCGCTGGTCTGTGCCAGCGAGGCCTGGCTGCTCACCAACAGGGCATCGATGACACCGCGCTGCTCGGTCGATGCGTGGTTGATCGCGTCGAGCAAAGTGCTGAGCGTGCCCAAAATGCGGGTGCGCTCTTCAAGCAAGGCGTTGTCGCGGGCCACACTGACCGAGATTTCCTGGCGCAGTTGGCCAATCACTTCGGCGGCGGCTTTAGGCGCTTCGGAGGCGGTTTCGATGAGGCGGGTGATGGGCGCCTCCAGGGCGGTGCCCAAGGTGCTGAGGTGGGCTGTCACGGTGCTTTGCAGCTCGGCCAGTCGCGCCACGGCAGCTTGGCCGCGCTCTTCTTCAGCTTGGCGCAGGGCGCTCAGTTCCTGGCGCAGGAGCGCCGAGAGTTCTTCCGCCCGCTGGCTGTGTTGGGCGGTCCACTGCGCTTCGGCGGCGATGCGTGTTTGCACCAGCGCCTCGCTGCTGGCCAGCAAGCGGGTGATGTCGGCCAGGATTTGGCTGGCTTGGGTTTGGCTGTGGGTGCTGATGTCTTGCGCGGTGCGGGCCAGGGTGTCGCAAATGGCTTGCTGCTGGGCCAGAGTCTGCGTGCCCGAGGTTTGCCACTGCTGCTGCAGCCCATCGGCCATGCTGTTCAGCGCGGTTTGCCAGCTGGCCAGGCGCTGCTGGTCGGCCATGGTTTGTTGGGCATGTTGCTCCGCTTGGGCGCTGCCCACTTGTGCGACCAAGGCTTGGGCGCTGCGCTCGAAGTTCTGGCCGAAGGCCTCCAGGGTCTGGCCCACGCGCTCGCTCATGCGGGTGCTGCTTTGTTCGTGAAGGCTCAGGGTTTGGGCGCTCGTGTTCGCCAGTGTGGCGGCAGTGGCTGTGAGCTGCGTGTGCACCTCGGCCAGTTGCTGCTGGGTGTTGTGCAGCAGGCGGTCGTTCAGAGTTTGGGCCTGTTCGCTCAGCTGCGCCATGGTGGCTTGCACCACCGGGCGAATGCCATCGGTGGCCAGTTGCAAGCTTTGGCCGAGGCTGGTGCGCAGCGATTGGTCGACCGACTGCGCCAAGCCTGTGTAGGCCTTGTGCACCTCGTGCTGCACCTTTTCTTGAAAGTGATGCTGACTGGCCAGCAGTTGCGTGTGTGTCTGCTCGGTGCTGCTGGCCATTTGCTTCATCAAGGCCTGCAGTTGCTGCAGCACTTGGGGCAGGGCCTGGGCTTGTTGCTGCAAGGCCTGATGACTTTCTTGCCGCTGGTGGGCGAGTGAAAAACGCTGCAGCTGGGTGTGGGCCAAGGTGTCCAGGTGCTGCGAAGACAGGGCGCGTTCGCGCTTGGCCAGGCTGCTCATGAGGCCCAGCATGGCTGAAGTGGCCACACCCGCGACCGAGGTGCCAAATGCCAGGCCCAGGCCTTTGATGGGTTCAGAAAACGCGGTCCGCACACCCGCAATGGAGTTGGAGCCTTCGAGTGCGAAAACTGCACCGTTGAGGGTGACCACCATGCCCAAAAATGTGCCCAACATCCCCAGCATGACCAGCAGGCCCACCAGGTAAGGGGTGAAGACCGGGCCGGGCAGGGCCATGCGTTCGCCTTGCACCCGTTGGCGCACGGGGTTTTGCAAGGCCAAAGGCAGGGTGAGGAGCCAGTCGCTCAGATGGACCAGATCTGCGGGGACTTGGGCCAGGCCCTGGTCGAGTGCGGTGGTGGTGGCACGGTATTGGCGCAGCTCCCAGGCACCAAAACCATACACAGCGCCAATGAGCAGTGTCATGACCAGCACCAAAAAGTGGCTGCTGGCCACGGCCGCAGCCACCCAGATCAGGGCCAAGGCGCCCAGGCCAAATGCGATCGAAAAAGCAAAACGTTTCATTGTTCTTGTGCGGTTTCAGAGGTGATGGCTTCGAGCAAACCGAGGGCCGGTTGCAGCCGTGTGTCGAGTTCGGCCAGCAAGGCATCGCGGAGGGTTTGCCGTAGGGGCATGAGCCAGCTGCTCGGGTCGGATGGGGCGCGTTGGCTGGGTGTTGGCCGATCGACGTCGTCTGTAGCGGGAGTCGCTGCCTCGCTCGTCATGGCTTCTTGATGTGCTTTGGCCTCAGCTTGCATATGCAGCTTGAGGGTCTGTACAAATCGTTTTTCCAGCAGCTTGGTGGTTTTGGCCAGAAGCGCCGCTTCGCGCTCGGCGAGAATATTTTCAAAAGCCGCATCGAGTGCGGCCAGTTGCTGTCCCGCGCTGCCGCGTTGGCTCAGCTGCAGGCGCAACCGGGCGCGCAAGCTGCGCACGGTGCTTTCCATTTGCCGTTGGTGTGCGGCCATAAAGCGGCGGTAAGGCTCAAAGGCTGTCTTGATGTCCAACGGTTCGTCCAAAACCGCAGCGGGCATGTCGATTCTCGCTAAGCCCGAACCCGCAGGTGCGCCTTGGGTGATGGACTCGACCAGCTGGGCTCGAACTTGGTCCAGATGTCTGGTCAAGGCCTCGGGGCCGATCGAGGTTTTGCGTTGCACAGCGGCCGGCAGTTGGCTGGATTGTGGATCGTTGGCTGCATCGGGGTGCAAGACGCTGTGCAGCGCAATGGCCTGTCGAAAATCCAACCAGTCCCCCAGTTTTTGTCCGACTTGCTCTGTCGGCCGGGCAGGGCTGAGCATGGCGTTTTCGGTCAGAAAACGCACCAGGCTGGCGCTGTAAAGGCTGGCACGCGGCAGGGCTCGCGTCATGGGTGTGTGAGGGTATTGAATCGAACAAGCAGAGCCGAAGGCTCTTGTGGGAACGGGCGCCAAGCGCTCGCGTCATGGACTACTCAAGTAGCAGAGTTGTGATTTTACCTGTGGGGATTCTCGTGAAGGTTGGGGTTTTGAATTCGAAAGAACTCATCTGCCGCACTATTTCAGACCAAGACCCGATGGCCAGGCCCCACAGGGGTTCAAGTCTTTTGGGGGGCAATCAGGCGGCCCCAAGATGCTTGGGCTTGCGCCAAGAATTGCTGCAGTGTGGGCTGAACAGGTAAGCCCAGCACTTGCGAAGCTTGCGCCAGTGCGGCCGATGGGTCAGACAGGTCCAGCGCCATGGCCCCGTTCTGTTTGCTGAGTTTGTCGCCATCTGCACCCAGCACCAGGGGCGTGTGCAGATAGTGGGGGGTGGGCAGGCCCAAGGCGCGTTGCAGCACCACTTGCCGCGCGGTGTTGTCGGCCAGGTCTTGGCCCCGCACCACATGGGTGATGCCTTGCTCGGCATCGTCCACCACCACCGCCAACTGGTAGGCCCACAGACCGTCTGCGCGGCGCAACACAAAGTCACCCACTTCTTCGGCCACGTTTTGTTGTTGCGGCCCCAAGCGGCGGTCGTGCCAGTGAGTGACCGCAGGCAGACCCAAAGCTTTTTGTACAGCCTGCACATTCAGCCGCCAGGCGCGTGCGGGTTTGCCCTTGAGGCCCTCTCGGCAGGTGCCGGGGTAAATGGCAGCACGGTGCCGGGCCACGGTTTGGGCCGATTCAATGTCTTTGCGTGAACAACCGCAGGGATAGGCCCAGCCCTGGTTCACCAAGTTTTGCAGGGCCGCTGCGTAGACGTCCCCGCGCTGGCTTTGCCACAGCACCGGGCCATCGGGCTTCAAGCCACAGCTCGCCAGTTGCTGCAAGATGGCCTGGTCGGCGCCGGGCACGCAGCGGGGGGTGTCCACGTCTTCCATGCGCACGAGCCAGCGGCCGCCATGGGCGCGGGCGTCCAGCCAACTGGCCAGTGCCGCGACCAGCGATCCGGCATGCAAAAGGCCGGTTGGCGAAGGCGCAAACCGGCCTGTGTAAACCTCAGCCATGCGGGTTCAACGAGGGTTGATCAGCGCTTTTGCAGCACCGCTAAGGCCAGCTCCAGGCCCGAGACAAAAGCGTCCTCCACCCGGTGGCCCAGGCACCAGTCGCCACACAGGCCGATGCCTTGGGCTTTGGACCACATGAAGCTTTGGCCCAAAGGCTTGGCGGTTTTGGCATACAGCCAGCGGTGCACCTCGGCGTGGTCCGGTGTGACGCGGATGCCGGTGATTTCGGCAAAGGCCTTGATCAGTTTGCCTTTGACTCGATCGGGCGAATCGTTGACGTGCTCGGTCGACCAAGGGGCACTGGCCTGCACGGTCCAGCGTTCGATGCGCTCGCGCCCAGGCTTGGACGATTCACGCGCCATCCAGGCGATGCGGTGGTGTGTGCTGCGGGCGGCGTTCCACTGCGGTCCGATGGTGATCAAGCCAGGTTGCACGGCCTGTGGGTAGGCCAGCATCAAAGTCCAGCAGGGGTCGACCCGCACCGCATTCAGTGGGTCGGCCAGTGCGCTTTGTCCTGAGGCTTCCAGCAGGGCTTGCGCTTGGGCGGGCGGAATGGCCAGGATGACCTTGTCAAAACCCGCGAAGATGTGCTGACCACCGTCGTCGCTTTCGGTGTGCAGTTGCCAGCCGTTTTTCATGAGCGGGTCTGGCGAGATGTGCGTGACGCGGGTTTGCACTTGCACATTGCCGTCTTCCACCAAGGGTGTGGCCCAGGCTTTGACCAGGCCGTTCATGCCGGGTGTGGCCACCCAGTGGCGTTCGCCCCCGGGCAGACCGGCTTCGATCACGCGGCCATTGGGGTCCAGCACACGCACGGCATTGGCGCTCCAGGGTTTGCACACGCCGGGGGCAGTGGTCAAGGCCAGCTCAAAGCGCGGGTCACGCACGGTGAAGTACTGGGCCCCGTGGTCAAAGCCGCCAAACACGCTGGCGCGGGTGGACATGCGCCCGCCCAAGCCGCGGCTTTTTTCAAACAGGGTGACGTTGTGTCCAGCTTGACGCAGAGTGCGTGCGCAAGTGACGCCGGCCATGCCGACACCGATGATGGCAATGTGGGGTGTGTTCATGGGTTCACTTTAGCTGAGAAAAGGGCTTTGTAACTGCACGGGTGGGTTATCCCCGATGTCTGTTTTGTGTGGCTGTTTTCACACCCGGTGCACAGGGCGCAGCAAGGCCTCGCGGGTGGCGGGCCGCTCCAGCTGACCAAGCCACCAGCGCAGGGCTTGTCCGGCGGGCGTTTGTGGGGTATCGCGCCAGGCCAGGTGGCAGGTGTTGTTGCGGGGGGTGTGAACCTGCTTGGCCACCAGTTGGCCGGAGTCGATATAGGGACGCGCCAGCGTTTCGGGCAAAAAACCGCCGCCCAGACCGCGCAATTGAGCTTCGAGTTTGCTGGTCATGTCGGGCACTGTGAACACGTCTTGCCCGCCTTGCAGCCCAATGGTCAAGCCCGCGCCTCGGCTGACCGAGTCGGCCACGGCCACGGCGCGATGCTGAAGCAGGGCGGCGTCCTCCAGCGGCTCGGGGGCTTGGGCCAGCGGGTGGTGTGGGGCCACGGCAAACACAAACGCGATCTCGCCCAGCGCCGCGTGCCGGATGTCGGTTTTCTGGCCCGGCTCCAGCACCACACCCAGGGCCAGGTCAGCCTGACCTGAGGTGAGCGCGGCCAAGGTGCCCGACAGCGTTTCATAACGCAGCCGCAAGCGGGTGGGCGCACCCAGCGCCAAGAAACTGGCGCACAGGTCCATGACCACGCTGCGCGAGACGATGCTGTCCACCGCCACGGTGAACACCGCCTCCCACCCTGTGGCGACACGGCGCACCCGGTTGGCCACGGCGTCCATATCGTCCAGTAAACGGCTGGCTTCACGCAGCAATTCCCGCCCAGCGGCTGTGGGCACGGCTTGGCGGGCACTGCGGTCAAACAGCAGCACATCGAGCGCGTCTTCGATTTGGCGCACCCGGTAGGTCAGGGCGCTGGGCACCAGGTTCAGGGCGCGGGCGGCCGCGGCAAAGCTGCCATGTTGGCCAATGGTTTGCAGCATCTTCAAGGCTTCAGGCGTCAACCAGTCGCGTGGGGTTTGCATGGTTCTTATCTTATCGGTGAAATATTTTGAATGATGCCAGCAAACTGTCTCAACGTTTCAGGACGGGGTCATCGTTAAAGTTCAATCATCTTTTTAGTGGCCTTAACCGCCCCCTTGACTTGGAGATCTCATGCTCACTCTGCGCAAATCGGCCGAACGTGGTTATGCCGACCACGGCTGGCTCAAGTCGTATCACAGCTTTTCTTTTGCCAACTACTTTGACCCGGCCCACATGGGTTTTGGCAATCTGCGCGTGATCAACGAAGACCGCATTGATCCCGGTACCGGTTTTGGCACCCACGGTCACCGCGACATGGAAATCATCAGCTATGTGCTGTCGGGCAATTTGGCTCACCAAGACAGCATGGGCAACGTCAAGGGCATTCCACCCGGTGATGTGCAGCGCATGAGCGCGGGGTCTGGCGTGCGCCACAGCGAGTTCAACCACGCCAAGGGCGAACAGACGCACTTTTTGCAAATTTGGATCGAGCCCAATGTGACGGGGATCGACCCCGGCTACGAACAAAAAACCGTGCCCGAAACGGCCAAACGCGGACAACTGGCTTTGGTGGCGGCACCCGAGGCCGCAGAGCATTCGGTCAAGATCCACGCCGACGCTCGCATGTACGCGGGTCTGTTTACCGGCGCAGAGACCGCTCAGTTGGCGCTGGATGTGGCCCGCAAGGCCTATGTGTTTTTGATCCGAGGCACTTTGCAGGCCAATGGCCACACTTTGCAAGCCGGTGATGCTGCCATGCTCGAGGGCGAGACTTCGCTGTCGCTCAGTTTTGGCCACGATGCCGAAGTGTTGGTGTTTGATTTGGCGGCCTAATCTTTCTTTCTCTTCACTTTTTTCAAGGAGCTTTTCATGGCAAATACTGTTGTTGTCTTCCATTCCGGCTACGGCCACACCCAACGCGTTGCCCAGTTCGTGGCCCAAGGCGCGAACGCCCAACTGGTGACCATCGATGCCGATGGCAACATCACCGACGCCGATTGGGCAGCCCTCGACGCGGCCGACGCGATCATCTTCGGCTCGCCCACCTACATGGGCATGGCTTCGTGGCAGTTCAAAAAATTTGCAGATGCCACCTCCAAGCGTTGGTTTACCAGCGCCTGGAAAGACAAAGTGGCGGGTGGTTTCACCATCTCGGCCAGCCCCAGCGGTGACAAACTGTCGACCATCCAGTATTTCATCACCTTGGCCATGCAGCAGGGCATGGTGTGGGTGGGCCAGCCCGCCATGAACGACGGCACCATCAACCGCATCGGCTCCAACTCCGGCGTGATGGCACAAGTCGGCCCAACCAGCCCCGCAGAAGATATCCCCCAGGGTGACTTGGACACCGCCAAAGCCTACGGCGAACGCGTTGCCGCAGTTGCTGCCAAGCTGCGCGGCTGATCGTCAGCTCTCAGGACGCCAAAGCCGGTGTGATGGCGATCGCACCGGCTTTTTTTCTTGGCACAGGGCCATCAGGCAACCCATGACGCTCCTCACTTGCTAGGATGGCGGCATGAAAATCATCACCATGCTGCCTTGGCTCGATTGGCTGGCGCTTTTTACTTTTTTTGGACTGTGGGTCGGTTATGCCTGGTTGGCAAAGGTGCGGGGTCTGCGCGATCAGACCCTGATTGCCAACACCAACCGCTACCGCCAGATGTGGATGATGCAGGCCACGGGCCGTGAACCCCGCATGCTAGACGGCCTGATCACCCAGAACTTGTCGCAAACGCCCGCATTTTTTTCATCCACCAGCATCATCATCATCGGTGGCCTGTTTGCCTTGCTGGGCACCACCGACAAAGCGGCTGATTTGGTGGGTGAGATCCCGTTTGCGCAGCCCACACCTTTGCTGGTTTTTGAGCTCAAAATATTGGTCTTGGTGGGTATCTTTGTTTACGCTTTTTTCCGATTCTCCTGGTCCATGCGTCTTTATACATTTGTCGCTTTGGCCATCGGTGCCATGCCCACGCCAGAGGATTTTGCGGCTGGCAAGTACGATCGACAACACCATGCCGAACGTGCGGGCAATTTGGTCAGCGCTGCGGCAGAGACCTTCAACGACGGTTTGCGGGCTTACTATTTTTCATTTGCGGCCATGGCTTGGTTCTTTTCGCCCTTGGCTTTGGTGCTGGCCACAGCCTTGGTGGTGTTGATTCTTTATGGCCGTGAATTCAGGTCCGACGTGCTTCAGGTGCTGCGCGGCTGAACACGCATGCTAAAGAACCCACTTCGAATCAACAGGCTTGGAGCGGCATCCAAACTGATGGGGTGAACTCCTACAATGACACGCTATGTTTGTTCACCTGCGCCTTCACACCGAATTTTCCGTCGTTGACGCCACTTGCCGCATCGACGATGTGGTCAAGATGGCGGCCAAGGACACCCAGCCTGCGCTGGCCATCACCGACCTCAACAACCTGTTTGGCACCGTCAAGTTCTACAAGGAAGGGCGGGGCAAGGGGGTCAAGCCCATCATTGGCGCCGAGATCAACCTCGAAGGCCTGGGGGGTGACGCCGGGGCCACCAGCCGTGTGGTGCTCTTGGTACAAAACCACACCGGTTACCTGAACCTGTGCGAGCTGCTGGCCCGTGCCTGGACCCAGAACGTGGTCAAAGGTGTGGCGGTGGTTAAGCTGGCTTGGCTCAAGGAACTGTCCGACGGTTTGATTTTGCTCTCGGGTGCGCAAGCGGGTCCTGTGGGCCAAGCCATTGTGCAGGGAGACACCGACAAAGCAGCCGATGTGGCGCTGCAATTGGGCTCGATCTTTCCGCACCGTTTTTACCTGGAGTTGCAACGCGCAGGTCGCCCCGAAGACGAGCCGCAGGTGGCCGGTGCCGTGGCCTTGGGAGCGCGTTTGCATTTGCCCGTGGTGGCCACGCACCCGGTGCAATTTCACAGTGCCGAAGATTACGAGGCGCATGAGGCCCGGGTCTGTGTGTCTGAAGGCGAAATTTTGGCCAATCCGCGCCGGGTGCGTCGTTTTACCCGCGAGCAGTATTTCAAATCGGCGGCGCAAATGTGCGCCTTGTTTGCCGATGTGCCCAGTGCGATTGCCAACACCCTCGAAATTGCCAAGCGCTGTAACCTGACTTTGGTGCTGGGCAAGCCGCAACTGCCCAATTTTCCGATTCCGCCGGTTGATGGTGTGGTCATGTCGGTGGACGACTATTTTCGCCATGTCTCGCATGAGGGCCTGAAAGCGCGCTTGGTCCACCTGTACCCCGATGCGGCCAAGCGCGAGGCAGAACGCCAGCGCTATGTGGACCGGCTGGAGTTCGAGTTGAACACCATCTTGAAGATGGGCTTTCCGGGTTACTTCCTCATCGTGGGTGACTTCATCCAATGGGCCAAGAACAACGGCTGCCCGGTGGGCCCGGGCCGGGGTTCGGGTGCGGGCTCGCTCGTGGCCTATGCGCTCAAGATCACCGACCTGGACCCGCTGCAGTACAACCTGCTGTTCGAGCGCTTTTTGAACCCCGAGCGGGTGTCGATGCCCGACTTCGACATCGATTTTTGCCAGACCAACCGCGACCGCGTGATCGAATACGTGAAGCAAAAATACGGGCGCGAAGCGGTCAGTCAGATCGTGACTTTCGGCACCATGGCCGCGCGAGCGGCCATTCGCGATGTGGGCCGTGTGCTCGACATGAGTTACACCTTTTGCGACGGCATCAGCAAGCTCATCCCCAACAAGCCGGGCATGTCGGTCACGCTGCAGTATCCGCCTGCTACGCCCAAAGAAGGCGACAAAAACAACTATGCGATTGCCATGGAGCCCATCCTGGCCGAGCGCATCGAGCGCGAAGAGGATGTGAAGACGCTCATTGAGCTGGCGCAAAAGCTCGAAGGCATGACCCGCAACGTGGGCATGCACGCTGGGGGTGTGCTGATCGCACCGGGCAAGCTGACCGACTTCTGCCCGCTGTACCAGCAGCCCGGCAGCGAATCGGCGGTGAGCCAGTACGACAAGGACGACGTGGAAGCGGCGGGCTTGGTGAAGTTCGACTTCTTGGGGCTGGCCACACTCACCATTTTGGAGATTGCCCGCGAGTTCATCATGAAGCGGCATAAAGGGCAGGAGAACTTCGCCTTTGAAAACATACCGCTCGACGATGCACCGACTTACAAACTTTTTTCGGATGGTAAGACCGAGGCCGTGTTCCAGTTTGAAAGCCGCGGCATGCAGGGCATGCTGCGCGACGCCCGGCCCAGCCGCCTGGAAGACCTGATCGCGCTCAACGCCTTGTACCGCCCGGGCCCCATGGACCTGATCCCCAGCTTTGTGGCCCGCAAGCACGGGCGCGAGGAGGTCGAATACCCGCACCCTGCGGTGGCGCAGATGCTGTCTGAGACCTACGGCATCATGGTTTACCAAGAGCAGGTGATGCAGACCGCGCAGATTCTGGGCGGCTACTCGCTGGGCGGCGCCGACTTGCTGCGCCGCGCCATGGGCAAGAAAAAGGCCGAAGAAATGGCCGAGCATCGCGAGAAATTCCGCGCGGGCGCTTTGGCCACCCACGGCATCCCGCAGGACAAGGCCGACGAAGTCTTTGACCTGATGGAAAAGTTCGCGGGCTACGGCTTCAACAAGTCACATGCTGCCGCTTATTCCCTGTTGGCGTACCACACGGGTTGGCTCAAGGTCCACTACACCGCCGAGTTCTTTTGCGCCAACATGACGGTGGAGATGGACGACACCGACAAGCTCAAGGT
>JANQXJ010000222.1 GCA_030729445.1 Limnohabitans sp.
TTTTCAGTTTGTCTCAGCTGGATCCCGGATCAAGTCCGGGATGACATTTTTGGGGGATGGACACGGATCAGGTCCGGGATGACAGAGGGACTGCTGGTGTCGACTTGGGCAGGGGTCAGGCGCATGGGGGATCAATTGCGCAGGGTTTGGATGGCGGCGGCACCGATGCCCAGGTTGCTGAAGATCTGGGTCCAGTCGCGCAGGGCGCGGACGAGGAAGTTGTAGCTGCTTTCGCGGTCGACCTTGGCGGGCACGATGAGCGTGTCGCCGGGCATGAGAAGTGTGCTTTCGAAGTTGCTAAAGAACCCCGTGCTTTGACGGCCCAAGATCGAGCCGTCGGCACGCAGCACAAACACGGCTTTGGGGTTGGCGTCTTCGGTCAGGTCGGCCTGTTGGATGAGCTCGCCCACGGTTTTGTTGGGTTTGTAGACTATTACGTTTTCGTTGTTGACACTGCCAATGGCGGCCACAAAGGCGGGCAGGCTGGGCACCAAAAAGGCGTCACCGTCTTCCAACGGCAAGTTAGGCAGCAGCTGAGAAATTTGCTCGGGCGTGATTTGGGTGTTGGCGGTTTGGGCCGGGTCCAGCTCCAGGGCCACGCGGCCTTTGCTGACCACGGTTTTGAGCCGCTCGATTTGCGACTTCATTTGTGCTTGTTGCTGCTGCTGCAGGGCGGCGGCTTGGGCGGCACGCTCGTCCGTCAGGTTGGCGGCCAATGTGGCCCCGGCGCTGGACAGCTGAGACTCCAGGCGTCGCACCACTTGGTCCAGGTTTTGTTGTTGCTGTTTGCGCACCGATTCACGGGTGAATTCGGCGCCATACAAATAGGCTTGGGGCGTGAGGCCGCCCACACGCGTGATGAGCTGGGGCAGGGTCTCACCGGGCAGCGCTTGGTAAATGCCGGGGGAGGCGACTTCGCCTTCGATGCGCACCAGGCGCAACTGGCGCTCGGTGGGCAGGCGCAGGTCGGCGCTGCTCATGATGGTGACCACGTCACCGGCTTGCAACTCGAGGTTGTGCGCCGGGTCTTTTTGGACGATGGCTTTGCCCAAATTGAAGGGGATGAGCTGGGTGCGCAACTCGGCCTTGTTCAGGCGCTCGATGACGGCGTAGTCCCAGTTGATTTGGTCTGCAAGACCTCTTACCCGAGCACTTATTTGACCACTAGATTCATCAGAATTTTTTTTATCTTTAGGCTCATCGATCAGTTGAACAAGCTGGTTTTTGCGTTTGTAGTAGTCGGGGGTAATCAGGGCTTCGCGGTCGGGGATCAGGTCTTGCACACGCATGCCGGCAAACCAGATGTTGCGCAAGGGCTGGGCCACGGTGCCTTGCAGCGTAACGGCGTTGGCAAAGGCGGGGCTGATGGCCAAGAGGGTGAGCACGTCGCCGTCTTGCAGAGTATGGGCCAGACCGGCGGACTGAAGATCGAGGTTTTTGACCTGCCGCTTGGCGGTGCCTGCAGTGGCACCGGGGGCGGTGGAGATGCTTTCGAGCAGGGCCTTTTGCGGGCTGGCCAGTTTGGAGAGGCCGCCACCCAATGACAGGATGTTTTGCACCGTGCTGCCGGGCTTGATTTCGTAGATGGCAGCATGGTCGGTGACGCCGGTCAGGGCCATGCGGGGGCCTGCGGGCGGGATCATGATGACGTCGCCAGGTTGCAGGGTGACGTCTTTGGATTTGTCACCACGGGCAATGAAGTCGTACAGGTCGAGCGTGGTCACGATTTGGCCGTTGCGCTTGAGCTCGATGCCACGCATGCTGCCGTTCACACCGGGGCCGCCACTGGCAAACACGGCGTTGACCAGGGTAGACAACGCACTCAGGTTGTAGGTGCCGGGCTGCTGGGCTTGGCCCACCACAAACACGGTGATGCCGCGCAGTTTGCCCAAAGCGGCATTGATCTCGACGCTTTTGAAGACTGTGGCAATGCGCTTGCGCAGGGTGTCTTCGAGGTCTTTGACACGCACACCGTTCAGGCCGATGGTGCCGATTTTGGGCAGGTTGATTTGGCCATTGCGGTCCAGCGTTTGGTTACCGGCATAGTCCACGCTGCCCCAAACTTGGATGCGCACTTCGTCGCCCGGGCCCAACACGTAGTCGGCTGGCGCAGGGGCGGCCGAGTCTGCGGCGTAGGCCAGCGGGTTTTCAAACAAGTTGCTGCCAAAGTGCGGCAAAAGTTGGCCTGTGCTGTCTTGCACAAAACGCTGAAACTGGCTGGGCGCTTGCGGCTTGGTGGTGCGCAGGGGCACCAAAGGGGTGCGCTGCGCGTCGGCCGCGCCCAGGTCTGGCCGCTGGGGCAAGACGGGTGGGGTGACCAAGCCGAATGAGGGCTGCGCGGGCTGAGCTGCTGCGGGGGCCATGCCTGCTGCTGCACCGGTGGCTGCGGCGCCAGCGGTTGCGCCCGTTGGCAAAATGCCTGCGGGCAGGTTTTGGGCTTGTGCTTGCCCACCCACCCAGGCCAAGCCAGCCACCAGTAAAGCGCAGAGTGTTTTATGGGCAAAAATGGGGGTGTGGGTCGGCATGTGGGGCGTAGGGAAAAAAGCTTGGGCAGGCTACCGCAGTGTTTGCTACAAATACAGAGCAAACACGATGGTGGGCACATCGGTTTGACCGATGTGTGTATAAATTTTGTTAGCTTTTGATTGTAAGCTGAGAAAGCACAGGGTTTCTTACGATCACGGGCTTTATGGGCCGCTAATTGTGTCAGCAACAAAAAAAGTCTGCACCAATGAAATGGCTTGTTGTGGGGGTACAC
>JANQXJ010000223.1 GCA_030729445.1 Limnohabitans sp.
ATACAGGGCCTCGCCAAACAGGGCGCCCGCCACCAAAGTGGCCGTCAACAGCGCAAAGCCTGCCCACACAAATCGAAAGGTCAGACGCTCCAGCGTCAACAGCGGCAGGCCGCTGGAGCCTTCATGGGCTTGGCGGATGTCATGCTCGGTGCGGGTCATCATCCAGGCGTGCACCACGGCGGCGGCAAACATGCCATAGGCCGACAAACCCAGGGCAAAGTGCAGGGGCAGCCAAGCCGAGGCCTGGGTGGTCAGCGCCGTGCCCGGAAACACCCAGGCCAAGGCCACGGTGGTGGCCCCCAGGCTGCCCACGGCCCAGCGGGCCTTGAGTTTGGGAAAAAACTGGGTCTCGATCATGTAGGCCGTGACCACCAGCCAAGCGGTGACGGACAACGCCGGTGCGAAGCCAAAACGAACCTGCCCCATCAGCAACACCAGCAAACTGAAGGCATGCAAAGCCCAAGCTAGCCAAAGCAGGCGGCGTGCGTGTGCATCGCTCAGGAGACGGGGCACCAGAGCGGGCAAGGCATAGATCAGAGCTGCCAGTGCTGAGAGGGGCAGCGTCCACAAAGGCGCACTCGCTAAAATCATGGGTCCGAGTTTAGCCTTTCAGGCGCTGCCGCTGTGGCTTCGCCAACACGCTTGACCGGTTTTTTCTGGATTCCCCCATGGCCTCCGCCCTGACCGACAAACTCTCACGCCTCGTCAAGACCCTCAGCGGCCAGGCCCGCATCACCGAATCGAACGTGGCCGACATGCTGCGCGAGGTGCGCATGGCCTTGCTCGAAGCCGATGTGGCCTTGCCGGTGGTGCGTGATTTCATCGCCCGGGTGAAAGACAAAGCCTTGGGCCAAGAGGTCATGGGTTCGCTCAAGCCCGGCCAGGCCCTGGTGGGTGTGGTCAACCGCGAATTGGCCGCCACCATGGGCGAGGGTGTGTCCGACATCAACCTGGCCGCCCAGCCGCCCGCTGTGATCTTGATGGCCGGTTTGCAAGGTGCCGGTAAAACCACCACCACCGCCAAGCTGGCCAAGCACCTGATTGAAAAGCGCAAAAAGAAAGTGCTGACGGTCTCGGGCGACGTGTACCGCCCCGCCGCTATTGAACAGCTCAAGACAGTCACCGCACAGGCCGGTGCCGAATGGTTCCCCAGCTCGCCCGACCAAAAGCCGATCGACATCGCCCGCGCCGCCATCGATTACGCCCGCAAGCACTTTTTTGATGTGCTGCTGGTCGATACGGCCGGTCGCCTGGCGATTGACGAAGCCTTGATGGCCGAGATCAAGGCGCTGCACGCTGAACTCAAGCCGGTTGAAACCCTGTTCGTGGTGGACGCCATGCAGGGTCAAGATGCGGCCAACACCGCCAAGGCGTTCAGCGATGCCCTGCCTTTGACCGGTATCGTGCTGACCAAGCTCGACGGCGATTCACGCGGCGGTGCGGCCTTGTCGGTGCGCCAGATCACGGGCGTGCCGATCAAGTTCGCGGGTACCAGCGAGAAGATCGACGGCCTGGAAGTGTTCGACGCCGAGCGCCATGCGGGCCGGGTGCTGGGCATGGGCGACATCGTGGCCTTGGTCGAGCAGGTCACGGCCGGTGTGGACATGGAGGCTGCACAAAAGCTGGCGTCCAAGGTCAAAAGCGGTGGCAGTTTTGACTTGAACGACTTTTTGGCCCAGATTCAGCAGATGAAACAAATGGGCGGTTTGTCGAGCCTGATGGATAAACTGCCAAGTCAGCTGACGGCCAAAGCCGGATCCATGGACATGGACAAGGTTGAAAAAGACATTGGCCGCAAGCAAGGCATCATCCACAGCATGACGCCGCAAGAGCGCAAAAAACCTGAACTCATCAAAGCCACACGCAAGCGCCGTATTGCTGCAGGTGCGGGTGTTCAGGTGCAGGATGTGAACCGCATGCTCAAAGAGTTTGAGCAGATGCAGGACATGATGAAAAAAATGTCCGGCGGCGGCATGATGAAGATGATGAAACGCATGGGTGCCATGAAAGGCATGATGGGCGGCGGCGGGGGCTTCCCCGGCATGCCGCGCTGATTCAGTACTGGCTTGCAGGCAGTGTGACCTGCAGGCCGTCCAATTCGGGCGTGAGTTCAATCTGGCATGACAGACGGCTGCCCGCCTCGCGTGTTTGGGCGGTGAAGGCCAACATGCCGTCTTCGTCGCTGCCCATGGGCGGCAACTTGTCCTGCCAGTCGCTGTGCACCACCACATGGCAGGTGGCGCAGGTCAGCAGCCCACCACAATCGGCTTGAATACCGGGCAAATTCGCATCCACAGCCGCCTGCATCAGGCTTTGGCCGGGCTGGGTATGCAGGGTGTGCACGGCTTGAGTGAGGTCGTGGGGTTGCAAGTGGATCGTGATCATGTTCTGTGTTTCGCCGTCGGGCGGGGTGATTCAAAAGTGGGTCAAATGCGCCCGAAGTATTCGCGGCGGTGGAATTCCTGCACATCCTCGGCCTGCACCATGCGCTGGTGTTCGGCTTGTTTGATGGTGCGGTAGTAGTCCACAAAGGGCTGGCCCAGCGCTTGGCACATCGCGGCATCACTTTGCAGGGCCTGTACCGCATCGGCCAGACTGGTTGGAATGGTGGCCGCACCTGCCGAGTAAGGCGTTTCGGTGGCGGGCGGCGATTGCAGTTGGGCGTCCACGCCATCGAGTCCCGCATGGATTTGTGAGGCCATGTACAGGTAAGGGTTGGCCGCGGGTTCGCCCAGGCGGTTTTCGATGCGGGTGGC
>JANQXJ010000224.1 GCA_030729445.1 Limnohabitans sp.
GTCTTGTTCCTTTTTTGTGGAGCCGCCATGGCCGTTGAAGAACCGCGTTACACCGTGCTCGTCTCAGACCCGCCTTTTGAGGTGCGCCGCTACGCCGCCTTCACGGTGGCGCAAACACAAATTCAGGGGGACTTCGATGCTGCTAGTCGCGGCGGCTTTCGGCGCATTGCGTCGTACATCTTTGGTGACAACCTGCAAGCCGGGCTCGGTGCGCAGCGCAAAATTTCCATGACCGCGCCCGTCACCGTGGTGCCCGAGGACCAGGGTTGGCGCGTGCATTTTGTGATGCCATCGGCCGAAAGCGTGCAGACCCTGCCCCAGCCGCTCAACCCGCAAATCCAGCTGCGCCCCGTGCCCGAACACGAGACGGTGGCGGTGCGCTTCAGCGGCTTCACCACACAAGCGAGCATCCAAGAGCAGACCGAGCGCCTGCGGGCATGGGCGAAGGCGCGTCAACTCAAGCTCAGCCCCACGGCCCAGATCGCCCGCTACGACGACCCCTTCACATTGCCGTGGAACCGGCGCAATGAAATCTTGATTGACTTGCTGCCATGAGGCTTGGCCCACGCGGCTTCTTAAGCAGATGACCGCAGCCCTCGCATAGGCTGTCATCGGCAGCCACCATCGTTCGATCAACTAATTTTTTGCTAGTACAATTAATTCATGTTGACCGTCCACGAAACCCCAGACTTCGTCGCTTGGTCGGCCAAGGTTTGGACTGACGCAGAACGGTTCGAGTTCATTGCCTGGATCAGCGAAAACCCAACAGCCGGGGACGTAATTCCCGGTGCTGGCCCTTTGCGCAAAGTCCGTTGGTCGCGCCAGGGCATGGGCAAGAGCGGTGGTGCCAGGGTGATTTACTTCAACCGCTTGGCCAACGGAGAGATCGTTCTTTTGTTGGTTTACGCCAAAGCCAAATTTGACAACCTGAGACCAGAACTGCTGCTGAAACTGAAGGAGCGATTCGATGCCTAAAACCAAATCCACTCAAGCGTCCGCTGCAGACCCCGAAATGCTCGAATTTGAAGCAGCGCTGCTGCGCTCGGTCGATCAGGCGCTCATGGGTGAACTGGCCGCGAGCCACTCGCCTCAATCGATACGGGCGCGTGGTGCGGGCCGCCCCGTCGGCAGCGTCAAGCCAGACCGCAAAGTGCCCACCACCATCCGTTTGTCGCCAGAAGTCTCGTCGGCGTTTCGTGCCACCGGTCATGGTTGGCAGACCCGCATCGATGCCGCGCTCAAAGATTGGCTGCGAACGCATTCACCTTCGGCTGAAACCGGACATTGAGCCAAACCAACCGGTACAAGCTGATGTCCTGAAAGGAGCTGGGATCAATTGGCCCGTGCGGCATGCCCAACGGGCCACCTGTTGTAGCCTTGGGCAATGGTCCAAACAGTCTTTCAGCCGTGACGGGGCGCATTCGCAAAAAACTCATTCAAGCCCAGCTTGAAGCCCTGCCCGCCCCGCGCAACGATGCCGTGTTGTGCCCGCTGTGCGAGCGCCCCATTCCGCCCAGCCAACAAGATGCGCACCATTTGGTGCCCAAGTCACACGGCGGCGTGCAAACGGTGGTGCTGCACCGCATTTGCCACCGCCAAATCCATGCGCTGTTCACCGAAACCGAATTGGCCCGCACCTACGCCACGGTCGAGGCCCTGAAGCAGCCCGAAGAGATGGCCCGCTTCATCCGCTGGGTGCAAACCAAGCCCGACGCGTTTTTTGAAAAAAGCCGCAAAAGCCAACGGCTCAAAAGCAGGCGCTGAGCCCCAGAACCACATCCCTCAAACCTTGCACTCCCACACCCATGACCCTGCCCACCTCGACCGCCAGCCGCATTGAGCTGAAAGACTTTCACCTGGCCACCCGCATCGGCACCTATGCGCCCGGCGACACCGTGCCCGATTACCACGCGCTGGACTTGACGCTGTGGATCGACCCCGGTCTGGTGCTGATTGCCCAAGACGGCATGGCGCATGTTTTCGATTACGACCCTTTGGTGGTCGAGATCGAACGACTCGCGGCCGACGGGCTGTACGCCACCCAGGAGCGGCTGATGACGCGCATCGTGCAGGCCTGCGCGGCTTACCCGGTCATTGAGGCGCTCGAAATCGGTCTGCGCAAATTCCCGGTGCGTGCGGGCAGCGGCTCTTTGGGCGTGCGCTTGTTGGTGGACCGCGCACAACTGCTGCGCATGCGAGGCGACCAGGGCTGAAGGCATTCAGGGCGTGAGCCACGCCCAAGTGGTGGGGCTCAGTTGCGCTCGGCGGTGCCCTTCGCGCGACAACTCGAGCCAGTCCATTTGAAGCACCTGCGCACGCAGCACGGCAAAGCTGTGCGCGGGCATGGGGACATCGGTCGTTTCTTCACTGGCGGTCGCACGGCCTTGCGCCAACACAGCGCCAGGTGCCAAGGGCGACAAATAATCGCCCGCAGCCGCCGACTGCTTGACCCCTTGCCACAGGGCATCGACCTCCGGGCCAGCGGTGATGACCGTGCAGGCCACCCGCACCCGCAGTTGCCAGCTCAAACGCGCACTCCAAAACCCCAACATCGCTGAAGCTTGCGTCTGCAATTGCGCCACTTTGGGGCTGCGGCTGTCGGTGTAAAAAGTCAGCTGCCCGGCCAACGCATCCACCTGCCGCAGGACCACGGTGCGGGCATCGGGCAAGCCATCTGGGCCAGCAGAGGCCAGCACGGGCGTGCGCCACTCGTGGTGCCGGTCTTGGCTGGCGCGGCCCAGT
>JANQXJ010000225.1 GCA_030729445.1 Limnohabitans sp.
GGTTTGCTGCGCGAGGGTCTGCAAGGCGCCCTGCGCACCACCCATGTGCAAGACATCCAGGGTGAATTCAATGCCATCGACACCGCCCTGTCACGCCTGTCACCTGGCGACCTGTGCCTGATTTTGATTGACCAGGTGGAAGAGGCCCTGGCCTACATCACCGAAAAAGTCAAAGCCAGCCAAGTGGGCTGAGGGCCCTTGCCAAAGATCAAACCATCGGGTTCATGAGCAAGGCCAGTGCCACACTGGCCTTGAAGGCACCCACCCAAAACCACCATCGCCACACGGTGGGTGGATGCCGCTCCACCAAGCGATGGAGCCAGTCACCCAAGAGCAGCGACAACAGCAAGGCAGCCAGCATGCCCAGCGCGTTGGCCCACAGCGCAGTAGGCCATTGCGCCGTGACGGCGGCATTGACGGCCAGGCACACGCCAAAGTGGATGAGGAATACCGAATAGGACACCCCTGACAGCCATTGCAAGGCGGGCCGCCAGCGTGAACGCCCGACGGTCTCACCCGCAAACCAGGGCTCAGGCACCAGCACCAACAACACAGCCACACCCCAGGCCACCGCGATGCGTGGACGCGGCTCCAGCCACAAGGCCACGCACCCGATCAGCAGCAACACAAGCGCTGGCACCCAAAGCCGCGCCAGTGCATTGCCCCTGGCCCAAAAGGTTTGCCGACGAGCATCCCAAGCCAACAGGCCCAAACCATAACTGCCCCAGAAATACACACCCAGATCGTCCAGGTCGGCATCCCGATTCCACCACCACAGCGAGGCACACACCAGCCCCAGCCAAAGCACCCAGCTTCGAGCATCTCCCCAGGCCATGGCGTCACCCACTTGATCGCCTGGATGCACCGCATGTCCACGGGAAGGCCATGACCTCAGCACCACGAGGCAGCCCAAGGCCATCGCATACATCTGCAAATCGATCGCCACATACCAAATACCGGCTGACAAAGCCTCCAAGTCCAACAGATGCTGCACCAGCACAACGTGCGCCAGCGCTTGACCCCAGTCGGGCGGGGCCGACAGACTGGTGTGCTCAAAGCCGGGCCGCACCCATTCGGTGACCAGTACGGTGAAGCTGAGCGCGGCCAGCAAGGGAATGGCCAAGCGCAAATAACGCTGCCAAATCAGCTTGAGGGCCTCGGGCAGCGCCAGCGACTAGTATTGGGCCATGTTGCCCGCCGTCAGGAAACCTGCACACACCAAGAAGAACTGCACCGCCAAACGGCCATGGTCATAGAGCCAACTGATCAACTCAGGCCAGGCGTTGTCCACCACATCCGACATCGGCCCGTAAAACGCCAAGTGGTGCAACACGATCAACAAACAGCCTGTGGCCTTGACCGCATCGATCAAAAAAGAACGCCCCGAAGGGCGCTGGACTGAGGGGGTCAAGGGCCGCTCAGGCAATGGCCATCACAGGGCCAAGCGGGCGCGGGCCGCTTGGTACTGGGCCTTGAACTGAGCCACCAAATCGGCCGTGCTCTGCACCGACTGGATCGCCCCAATGCCCTGACCACAGCCCCAGATGTCTTTCCAAGCTTTTTTGGCATCACCACCAAAATTCATCTTGCTGGGGTCAGACTCGGGCAGGTTCTCGGGGTCCAGACCTGCTGCGCGGATCGATGGGGCCAGGTAGTTGCCGTGCACACCTGTGAACAGGTTGCTGTAGACGATGTCGTCGGAGTTGCTGTCCACAATGGCTTGTTTGTACTCTTCTGCCGCACGCGCTTCGAGCGTGGCGATGAAGGCAGAGCCGATGTAGGCGAAGTCTGCGCCCATGGCTTGGGCCGCCAAAATTGCATCACCCGTGGCGATCGAGCCCGACAAGGCCACTGGGCCATCGAACCACTGGCGGATTTCCTGAATCAAGGCAAACGGGCTTTTGACGCCCGCATGGCCACCAGCACCTGCGGCCACGGCGATCAGGCCATCTGCGCCTTTTTCGATCGCTTTGTGCGCGTGCTTGTTGTTGATGATGTCGTGCAACACCACACCGCCGTAGCTGTGCGCGGCGGCGTTGATCTCTTCGCGGGCGCCCAGTGAGGTGATGATGATCGGCACTTTGTACTTCACGCACATGGCCATGTCGTGTTCAAGGCGGTCATTGCTCTTGTGCACGATTTGGTTGATGGCAAAGGGCGCGGCGGGTTTGTCAGGATTGGCCTTGTTGTAGGCAGCCAAGGTTTCCGTGATTTCGATCAACCACTCTTCGAGTTGCGCTGCAGGGCGAGCGTTCAAAGCGGGCATGGAGCCCACAATGCCGGCCTTGCACTGCTCAATCACCAACTTGGGGTTGCTGATGATGAACAGGGGCGAGGCGATGGCAGGAAATGGCAGGTTGGCCAGTACGGGGGGCAGTTTGGACATGTTGTCTCCAGAAAAATAGTTGTTTGAATCGGTATCAGAAAGCGTCGAGTGCCATCTCGGTCACGCTGCCTGCACCTTCGACGATGCTGTCGCGGATGCCGGGGGCTTTGGACAGGATGTGGTCGGCGTAAAAACGCGCGGTGGTGACCTTGGCGGCCATGAAGGCGGCGTCTTGGGCTTGTGCCTCGGGTGTGATGGCCACCAACAAGGCGCGGCCCATTTGCCAACCGGCCATCAGGTTGCCAGCCAGCATCAGGTAAGGCACGCTGCCTGCAAACACGTCGTTGGGGTGGGCCTTGGTGTTGCCCGCCACAAACTCCACGACATCCACAAAAGCCTCACGAGCGGCTTTGAGGCGACGGGCCACGGCCTGTGCGTCGGCGTTGCCAGAAGCCGCCAATTCGCTTTCGGTTTGCGCCACCTGACCAGCCAGCGCCTTGGCGGTTTGTCCACCGTCGCGGGCGGTCTTGCGACCCACCAAGTCGTTGGCCTGGATGGCGGTCGTGCCTTCGTAAATCGTCAAAATTTTGGCGTCACGGTAGTACTGCGCTGCACCCGTTTCTTCGATGAAGCCCATGCCGCCGTGCACCTGCACGCCCAAGCTGGTGACTTCCAGGCTCATCTCGGTGCTATAGCCCTTGACCAGCGGCACCATGAATTCATAAAACGCCAAGTTTTGCTTGCGCACCTCAGCATCGGGGTGGTGGTGCGAGGCGTCGTAGGCCGCAGCAGCCGTAGCGGCCATGGCGCGGCAGCCTTCGGTGTAAGCGCGCATGGTCATCAGCATGCGGCGCACGTCGGGGTGATGAATGATGGGGCCAGCAGCGGGCAAGCTGCCGTCCACTGGGCGGCTTTGCACGCGGTCGCGGGCGTATTGCACGGCACGCTGGTAAGAGCGCTCGGCAATCGCGATACCCTGCACGCCCACCGCATATCGGGCAGCGTTCATCATGATGAACATGTATTCGAGGCCACGGTTTTCCTGGCCCACCAAATAACCCACACCGCCGCCGTTGTCGCCGAACTGCAGCACAGCCGTGGGGCTGGCCTTGATGCCCATCTTGTGCTCGATGCTCACGCAATGCACGTCGTTGCGATCGCCCAAGGTGCCATCGGCCTTGACCATGACTTTGGGCACCACGAACAGACTGATACCTTTGACGCCTTCGGGCGCACCCACCACACGGGCCAGCACCAGGTGCACGATGTTTTCAGCCATGTCGTGCTCACCGTAGGTGATGTAGATCTTGGTGCCAAAAATTTTGTAAGTGCCATCGGGCTGAGGCTCGGCGCGGGTGCGCACGGCGGCCAAGTCAGAACCGGCTTGTGGCTCGGTCAGGTTCATGGTGCCGGTCCACTGGCCGGAGATCAGCTTTTCCAAGTAAGTGGCTTTGAGTTCGTCTGAGCCTGCGGTCAGCAGCGCTTCGATCGCGCCGTCGGTCAGCAAGGGGCACAGCGCAAAAGCCATGTTGGCCGAGTTGAGCATTTCGCCGCAAGCTGCGCCAATGGTTTTGGGCAGACCTTGACCGCCAAAGTCGGCCGGGTGCTGCAGGCCTTGCCAGCCGCCTTCGGCATATTGCTGATACGCCTCTTTGAAGCCGGGTGTGGTGGTCACGCCGCTGCCGTTGTGGAAGGACGGGTTCTTGTCGCCTTCCCAGTTCAGGGGCGAGATCACGTCTTGGTTGAGCTTGGCGCACTCCTCGAGCACGGCTTGGGCGGTTTCCAAACCCGCGTCTTCAAAGCCGGGAATCTGCGCGATCTGGTCAATGCGGGCCAAATGCTCGATGTTGAAAAGCATGTCCTTGAGGGGGGCGATGTAGCTCATGTCTTAATTCCGTTCATGGTCAGAGAAGATAGGGGTCGGGTACAAAAAAGACCTCTCATGGAGGCCTTTTTTGATTTCGTCAAATCATCACAGTGCGTTGGTCAATTCAGGCACTGCCGCAAACAAATCGGCTTCAAGGCCAAAGTCGGCCACGCTGAAGATTGGAGCCTCAGGGTCCTTGTTGATCGCCACGATCACCTTGGAATCCTTCATGCCCGCCAAATGCTGGATCGCACCCGAGATGCCGCAAGCGACATACAACTGTGGGGCAACGATCTTGCCAGTCTGGCCCACTTGCAGGTCGTTGGCGGCATAACCAGCGTCGACCGCTGCACGGCTGGCACCGATGGCGGCGCCCAGCTTGTCGGCCAGCGGCGTCATGACCTCCGCAAATTTTTCTGAGCTGCCCAAAGCGCGTCCACCAGACACAATGATCTTGGCAGCGGTCAACTCGGGGCGATCGTTCTTGGCAATTTCGCTGCCCTTGAAGCTGCTCTTGCCGTTGTCGGCTTGCGCTGCAGCACTTTCCACTGCGGCGCTGCCTCCTGTGGCGAATGCCGCGTCAAAGCCGGTGGTGCGCACCGTGATGACTTTGGTGCCGTCTGTGCTTTGCACCGTGGCCATCGCATTACCGGCATAGATGGGGCGCTCGAAGGTGTCGGCCGAGATGACTTGCGTCACATCGCTGATTTGGCCTACGTCAAGCTTGGCAGCCACACGCGGGGCCACGTTCTTGCCTGAGGCGGTTGCGGGGAACAGGATGTGGCTGTAGCTGGCGGCAATGGCCAGCACTTGCGCAGCGACGTTTTCGGCCAGGCCATGGGCCAGCGCTTCGCTGTCGGCGTGGATCACTTTGGTCACACCTGCGATTTGGGCTGCAGCTTGCGCAGCGGCGGCGGCGTTGTGACCCGCCACCAGCACATGCACATCACCACCACAAGCGGCAGCGGCCGTGACGGTGTTCAAGGTGGCGCCTTTGATCGAGGCGTTGTCGTGTTCGGCAATAACGAGTGAAGTCATGAGATTTCCTTGGATGGTCAGATGACCTTGGCCACGTTTTTGAGCTTGTCCACCAGCGTGGCCACATCGGGCACCTTGATGCCGGCGCTGCGCTTGGCAGGCTCTGCCACTTTCAAGGTCTTGATGCGGGGGGCCACATCAACACCCAAGTCTTCTGGCTTAAAGGTGTCGAGCTGCTTTTTCTTGGCTTTCATGATGTTGGGCAACGTCACGTAACGCGGCTCGTTCAGGCGCAGATCGGTGGTCACGACCGCTGGCAGGCTGACACTCAACACTTCCAGGCCACCATCGATCTCGCGAGTGACATGAGCCTTGCCGTCCACGATTTCGACCTTTGACGCGAAGGTGGCTTGGGGCAGATCGGCCAAAGCGGCCAGCATCTGGCCAGTCTGGTTGCAATCGTCATCAATGGCTTGTTTGCCCAGGATGATCAGGCCGGGTTGCTCTTTGTCCACCAAGGCCTTGAGCAGTTTGGCCACAGCCAAGGGCTGCAGGTCCAAATCCGCTGGGGTCTCGACCAAAATGCCGCGGTCAGCACCAATGGCCATGGCGGTGCGCAGGGTTTCCTGGCACTGGGTCACACCACACGAGACAGCGATGACTTCGGTGGCAAAACCTTTTTCTTTCAGGCGCACGGCTTCTTCGACGGCGATCTCGTCAAAGGGGTTCATGCTCATCTTGACGTTGGCGATGTCCACACCCGAACCATCGGACTTGACACGGACCTTGACGTTGTAGTCCACCACCCGTTTGACGGGAACGAGAATTTTCATGAAAGCTTCTCCATTGATATCAAAACCCAAGCACCTAGAAACGCCGCGATGTCGTTGACGTTACGTAAACGTCAATTGTGCATCAAAACCGCCAAACAGGCACCGCACGTTTCTCAAAAAAGCACGATCGTTCGTATTTTAGACCGGTTTTATGAAAGTGATAGTGAACATTTGACAATCCTACCCCCGGGAATTCACCGACCAATCGGTAGGCAAATCAGGGTTAACATCAATTTCTTTGTGGATCGTTCAATATTACGATTATGTTTTGTAACCAAATCAATGGAGCAATTGGATGAAGAAAACTTTGATTTCCGTGGCTGCAGCAGCCCTGGCCAGCTTCAGCGGCTTGGCCCAAGCACAGACCGTATTGACTGTTTCAAGCTGGGTTCCACCCACACACGGTTTGTCAGTGTCACAAAAAGAATGGTGTGACGACCTGGCCAGCAAAACTTCCAACCGAGTCCGCTGCAACATCTTGCCCCGTGCGGTTACCCCCGCTCCAGGAACCTTCGATGCGGTGAAGAATGGTTTGGTCGACGTTTCTTTCACGGTTCACGGATACACACCTGGCCGCTTTGTCCTGTCGCAAATGGCGGAATTTCCATTTTTGGGCGACCGTGCAGAACCCCTGTCCGTGGCCTTCAACCGAATTGCCAACAAATACCCAGAGTTTGCCGCTGAACACCAAGGCGTGAAAGTTCTTGGTTATTTCACCCATGGCCCTGGCATTGTCTTCAACACCAAGAAACCCATCACACGCGTAGAGGACCTCTCTGGTCTGAAATTCCGTGTGGGCGGCGGCATGGTCAACGAGATCTCCAAAACTCTTGACATGAATGTGACCCTCAAGCCCGCACCGGAATCTTATGAACTGCTGTCAAGCGGCGTCATGGATGGCACCTTGTTTCCCGCCGAGTCCACTGACTCCTTCAAGATCGGCAAGATCATCAAGCACGCGACTCAGTTTCCTGGCGGCCTTTACAACACCAGCTTCGTCTTCATGATGAACCCAGCCAAGTACAACAGTCTCTCGGCTGCTGACAAAAAAGTGGTGGATGAGCTCTCCGGTGAAGCCGTTGCACGTCGCTTTGGAAAAGCATGGGACCGCGTAGACGCACAAGCGTTGACCAACATGCAGAAAAACGGCGTTAAAGTCATCAAGGCTGACAACGCCTTCGTCAGCGGCGTGACCATCCGTGTGAGCAAACTCGAGCGTGACTGGGCGCAAGCGGCCAAAGCCAAAGGCCTGAAAGATCCTGCGGGAGCTTTGTCTGAATTCCGCGCTGAAATTGCCAAGCTGCAAAAGTAAATGTGATCTGCCGCACCCCGGGCGAAACACTCGGGGTGTTTAGAACACCAGCGGTATTTGCCCATCAGCAAATACCGTTTTTTTTATGAGTGACAAGTTGAAAAAAATTCTAGAAATCTTTTGTGGAACCCTGTCAGGCTTGGCCTTGTTCGCCATCATGGTGCTGACATTCCTGGATGTCTCGGGTCGCAAAATGTTGTCGAACTCCATCACTGGCTCTTTGGAGCTGACCGAATTGTTGATGGTGGTCGTCATTTTTGGGGCACTGCCCTTGGTGTCTCTCAAAAACGAACATGTCGTTTTTGACTCTTTAGACGTGGTACTGCCGCAAATAGTCAAGAAAATTCAACAAACCCTGATACACCTGATTTGTGCCGCACTGCTTTTTGGATTGGCTTACCTGATGTGGCAAACAGGGGGGGAATTCGCAGTGACGGGAGAGACGACGGCACAACTGAAAATCCCCAAATCGCCTTTCATACAGGGCATGGGGGTTTTGTGTGCAATCACAGGTCTGGTCCATCTGGTCAAGGGATTCAAGCGCAGCACTGATACGCATGCCGAAGGGAGGACGCTGTGACCGAAGCCTTGCTGGGATTTTTGGCTATTTTTGTGCTGGCGCTGGTTCGTATGCCCTTGGCTTTCTCCATGGGCCTGGTAGGCATTGTGGGCATTGGCCTGACACGGGGCTGGTTGCCAGCACTGGCCAGCACGGCTCAGGTGGTGCATGAGACTGGATTTGCCTACACCTTGTCGGTGATTCCTCTGTTTATTTTGATGGGGAATTTTGTGGCTCGAGCAGGTCTGGCGCATGAACTGTTCCACGCGGCCTACACCTTCATCGGGCACCGTAAAGGAGGCTTGGCACACGCCACCATTGCCGCTTGCGCAGGTTTCGGTGCCATTTGTGGCTCATCGATTGCTACGGCGGCCACGATGAGCAAAGTGGCATACCCCTCAATGAAAAAATTGGGTTATAGCGATGCCATGTCAACGGGCGTGATCGCAGCGGGTGGCACTTTGGGCATCATGATTCCGCCCTCCACCATTTTGGTGATCTACGGCATCATCACTGAAACCCACATTGGCAAACTCTTTGCCGCAGGCGTTTTACCCGGCATTTTGACTGCTTGCTTGATGATGCTGGCCGTCGTCTTGATGACTTGGCATGATCCTGATCATGCCCCCGCTGGCGAGAAATTCAGCTGGCGTGAACGTCTCAAAGCCGTTCGCGGCATCTGGGGTGTGCTGCTGTTGGTGGTGCTGGTTCTGGGTGGCATCTACGGAGGCTTTTTCACTGCCACCGAGGGCGCAGGCATGGGGGCTACAGGTGCCTTTCTTTTCGCTTTGGCACGAAAAGCCTTGACATGGAAAGTTATGGCCCAAGTTCTGGTTGAATCGGCCCGCACGACAGCCATGTTGTTCACGCTTTTGATTGCAGCCACCATTTTCGCCAACTTCGTCAACTACACCAGCTTGCCATTTGAGCTCAAAGATTGGATCACGGGACTAGGCCTCTCGCCCATCATGATCGTTGCCGCGATGATGTTGATTTATGTGCTGTTGGGCACGGTCATGGAAGAGTTGACCATGGTCTTGCTGACCATTCCTTTGTTTTTCCCAATTGTGGTGCAACTGGGTTTTGACCCAGTCTGGTTTGGCGTGCTGATCGTTATGGTGATTCAGATCGGACTGATCTCGCCTCCTGTGGGAATGAACTTATTTGTGCTCAACACTTTGCTGCCCAATGTGGGACTGGGCGCCATCTTTCGAGGCGTCTGGCCCTTGGTGTTGGTGTTGGTCATCACCCTGGGCATTTTGTTAGCCTTTCCGGCCATCAGTCTTTGGCTGCCATCGATGATGGATTGACCATGTGCATCACCCGCTGCGGGTACGGAATCTCAATCTTGTGCTCGCGCAGAGCGGCCAAGATCTGCATGTTGATGGTCGAGCGCAGCGCCAGTTGGCCATTTTCTGGATCGGCAATCCAGTAACTCACGGTGAACTCCAGACCGTCCGCGCCAAACTGGCTCAAAAAGGCATTGGGCGCGGGGTCTTTGAGCACCCGCTCTTGGCTCTCACAAGCCTGGGTCAACAGGCGCCGCACCAGTTCCACATCGCTGTCATAAGCCACCGAAACCAACGTCGTCTGAGACATTTGGGAGTCCATCAGGGTGAAGTTTTCCACCCGGTTGATGATCAAAAACTCATTGGGCACGATGGATTCGCGGCCATTCAGCGCCCGGATCACGGTGTACCGCGCCTTGATATCGACAATGCGCCCCTCAAAACCGTCCACCAGAACCATGTCCCCGATGCGCATGCTGCGCTCGGCCAAGATCACAAAGCCACTGACGTAGTTGGAGGCCAGCTTTTGCAAGCCAAAGCCAATGCCCACGCCCACCGCACCGCCCAGCACAGACAAGGCTGTCAGGTCAATGCCGACCGAAGACAGCGCCAACAGCAAGCCCAAAAACATGAGCAAGGCCCGCACCGTGTTGCTGATGACCTTGCGCAGCGACAAGTCGCTGCCTGTGGCTGACCTGAGCAAACGTGCTTCGATGGCCGCCGACACCCACAGCGCCACAATCAGCACCGCACCGGCCGTGAGCGCCCCCTCGATCATGGTGCGCACCGACAACACGCTGCCGCCGATTTTCCAGCTGATCTGGTCGAGCTCGTTGAGCACCAAGGGCAAAATGCCCGTGACCCACAGCACCACCGCGCCCCAGGCCAGCCATGAAATGGTGCGCTCCAGCACCCGCACAAAGGGCGCATTGGCAAACGCCACCTGCAGCACCTTCACGCCCAAACGAATCACCGCCAGCGAAATACATACTGGTAACAAAACTGAAAACAATGGCACAGGCTGCTGCAAAGTTAACAAGGTGCGGGCCACAAAAGTCAGCCCCAAAAGCAGCACCGGAAACAATACCCCATCGATGAGCCTGCGGCCCAGCAAAATGGCCAAATCCTGGCCGCTGAATACTCGTTGCACACCCCAGGTCATCAGCCAAGCCAACACCAAACAAGCTGCAAAGGCGCCCAAGGCCATCAACGACTCAGGCCGCGCCAAAGCGAGTACCAAACCCATCGGATCAACCCCCGCCATATTGCTCATACCAGCCATGACGGTGTCCTTTTATCGATGAAAGCCTGCACACCCTCTTGAGCCACTTCATGCACCATGTTGCAGGCCATGGTTTGGCCCGCCAACTGGTAAGCGGATTCGATGCCCATCTCGCGCTGTTGGTAAAACAAAGCCTTGCCTACTCGCACCGCCTCACGCGGTTTGGCCAAGATGGCGTTCACCAAATTGTCGATCTGCACATCCAGTTCTGCCGTTGAGCACACGCGGTTGACCAGCCCACGGCTTTGGGCCTCGGCCGCTGAAATGAAGCCCCCTGTCAGCAGCATCTCCATGGCCTGCTTGGCGTGCATGTTGCGCACCAGCGGCACACTGGGTGTGGCGCAAAACAAGCCCACATCGATGCCGTTCACACCAAACGTGGCGCTGTCGACCGACACCGCCAAATCGCACTGCGCCACCAACTGGCAACCCGCCGCCGTGGCCAAGCCCTGCACGCGGGCAATGACGGGCACAGGCAGCTTCTGAATCGACATCATCATCCGGCTGCACTGGGCAAAAAGCTGCTGGTAATAGGCCAGCTCGGGCTGAGCCCGCATTTCCTTGAGGTTGTGCCCGGCGCAAAAGGCCTTGCCCGCCGCGCCCAGCACCACCACGCGGGCCTGCTCATCTTGCGCAATCGCGTTCAAAGTATTCTGCAGTGCGGTCAGCATCGCCTCGCTCAAAGTGTTGAAGCTGGCGGGGCTGCTGAGGGTCAAGCGGTGCACACCACGCGCATCGCGCTCGTGCAGCAGCAACTCCTGGTCAGAGGGGGTGTTTGATTCGGTCATGGCATCGATTGTGCCAAACCCTCAACAGCAGAGTTTTTAAACGTCGGCCAGCACACGCAAGTGCGCTTCCACACTGCGCCCCAGCGCACTCAGGTTGTAGCCGCCTTCCAGGCAACTCACGATGCGCCCTTTGGCGTGGCGCAAAGCCACTTCTTTGATGCGTTGGGTGATCCAGGCGTAGTCCTGCTCCACCAGGCCCATTTGGCCCATGTCGTCTTCGCGGTGGGCATCAAAACCCGCGCTGATGAAAATCAGCTCCGGCTTGTGCGCCTCCAGGCGCGGCAACCACATCATGTCCACCAACTCGCGAATATCCATGCCCCGCGTGTAGGCCGGCACCGGCAAATTGACCAAGTTGGCGGCATTCGATGTGGAGCCACCTTCCGGGTAAAAAGGGTGCTGAAAAAAGCTCACCATCAAGATGCGCTCGTCGCCCGCCACGATGTCTTCGGTGCCATTGCCGTGATGCACATCAAAGTCCACGATAGCCACCCGCTTGAGCCCATGGCGCTCCAGCGCGTACTTGGCCGCGATGGCCACGTTGTTGAAAAAACAAAAACCCATGGCCTTGTCACGGCAAGCGTGGTGACCGGGCGGGCGCACAGCGCAAAAAGCATTTTCCAGCTCACCCGCCAGCACGGCGTCGGTCGCATCGAGCGCAGCACCCGCCGCGACCAATGCTGCCTCCCAGGTGTGGGCATTGATCATGGTGTCCGGGTCCAAGCTGGTGTGAGTGGGGCCGCCCGCGGCCATGTCTTCACACAAGGCATCGCCCAAACCACGCAAGGCCGCCACATGCATGCGGCCATGGGCCAGTTCGATGTCGGCCAGGGAAGCCGGACTGGCCTCTCGCCTTTGCAGTGCCATGTCTACGCCGCTGATCAGCAAGCGGTCTTCGATGGCCCCCAAGCGCTCTGGACACTCCGGATGACCCGCACCCATCTCGTGCTTCCAACAAGTGGGATGGGTGAAATAACCTGTCGCGCCCATGAATGTGTCTTCCCGATGCATCACAGCCATTAAGACTGTTATTTTTGAAGAATTAACCAAATTTTCAGGGTTCCAGCTTAGCACGGGCTTCCTCGCCCGGCGTTTAAACTCAAGGGAATGCATGTGATCAAAACCCATCCCAAGTCCAGCCTCCGCAAACCCTTTCAGGGCTTGGTCACCATGGGTCTGGCTCTGGTGGTGGGCGCTCTGACCGCATGGGCCGCGGCCATCACACCCGTTCACGCTCAAACGGCCCAAGGCGCTGAACCCCAACAAGCCAAGAGGCAAGCCAAACCCAAGACCCAGCCCGCCCAAGCCAAGACGCCGCAGCGCAAAAAAAATGTAGCCCCAAAAAAACAAGCGCCTCGGCCTGCTCGCTTGGCCGCCGTGACGGGCATGCCACTGGCCAGCTCAGCGCTAACCCAGACCTGGGTGCAAGATGCCGCACAGCGCCTGCAACTGGACCCGATCTGGGTCCAAAACACCTTGGCACAGGCCCAGCGCCTGCCCTCGGTCGAGCGCCTCGTGCTGCCGCCCAGCAGCCCCACGGCCAAAAACTGGGCCGCCTACCGCGCCCGCTTCATTGAACCCATCCGCATCCAAGCGGGCGTGCGCTTTTGGCAAAACAACCGCAACGCTTTGGAGCGGGCCGAGCGTGAATACGGTGTGCCCGCATCGGTGATCGTCGGCATCATTGGGGTGGAAACTTTGTACGGCCAAAACACTGGCAACTTCCGCATCCTTGACGCCCTGGCCACACTGGCCTTTCACTTCCCCAGTGCCCACCCCCGGGCCGCTGCACGCCAGGCCTTTTTTCAAAGCGAGTTGGAGCAATTTTTGCTGCTCACCTCACGCAGCGGGGCCGACCCTCTCAGCATACGTGGCAGCTACGCCGGGGCCATGGGCCTGCCGCAATTCATGCCGTCAAGCTGGGCCAAATTTGCCGTGGACTTTGATGGAGACGGGCGCATCGACCTGTTTGGCAGCCCCACCGACGCCATTGGCTCGGTGGCCAACTACTTCAAGGCCTTTGGTTGGCGCCCCGGCATGCCCACGCATTACCCGGTCACCCTCACACCGGGCCAATCCGACATGGACAGCCTGCTCGCCCCTGACATCCTGCCTACCTTCAGCGTGGCCAGTTTTGTCGGCCAGGGTGCCGCCCTATCAGGCGCAGCACTGCAGCACCCAGGCCCACTGGCCTTGATCGAACTGCTCAACGGGCCCGATGCCCCCAGCTACGTGGCTGGCACGGAGAACTTCTATGTCATTACCCGATACAACTGGAGCAGCTACTACGCCATGGCAGTGATTGCGTTGGCCGAAGCCGTGGCGCGGGAAATGCAAAGCAAGCCATGAATCCGCTTAACCCCAAAAAACTGTTGCTGACCAAGTGGACGGCTGTGAAACCAGTGGCCAAGCAAAAGCACTTTTTGGTCAGCCGGGTGATCCAGCCCGAACAGCCCACCGACCCGATTGAGTTGGTGGAAATCGAGGCGGTGTTTTCAAAGGCCACGCAGGTCATCGCCTGGCGGGATCTGCAGAATGACAGCGTGTGGCGGCAGGGTTGGGTTTGACACGTCATCCATAAGTTTTGCAAACTGAAAAGCGGGCAAGTCAGCCGGTCCTCGTGCGATCTGAAGCAGCTCGTTCACCCAATCCACCATTCGTTCAAAAATGCTGGCTTTAAGCCAGAAGCTTTCCGTACATTCAGTCTTCGTCGGCATGCGCTTGAGCACAAGAGCCATACCGACCGTTGATCAAC